>JAGFIQ010000064.1 GCA_024103495.1 Aridibacter famidurans | reverse complement strand
AAGAAGTTCGGCTCGACGCAGTACATCGAGTGGACCAGGTCCCTGAAGGAGGACCCCAAGCTTCCGCCTGTGTTCGAGGAATGACGTGACACGTATCCGCGGATCTTACCGCGTACTCCTGTGAGGGGAAGATTCAAGAAATCCAACAGGAGAAAAGATACGCAATGCTCAATCACATTTCGATCGGCGTCCGCGACACCGAAAAGGTCGCCAATATTCTCGCAGAACTCTGGGGCGGTTTCGCTATGCCGTTCCCCGTAGCCAAGAATTCCTGGATGGTCTTTGCCGACGACGGCATAGGCACGGCAGTCGAAGTAACCCCCATCAACACGATAATGGTCCCCGGCGAAGGTCTCCCAGACGAAGAGGGATTCTCGATCGAGACGCCGACCGAGGAGTTCGAGTCAAAGTTCCTGCTTGGCGACTTCTCACCTGCGTATGTCGTGACGCATATGAATATCAACTCGCCGCTCAGCGAGAAAGAGGTGAAAGCGATCGCCGAGCGCGAGGGTTGGCGCTGTTTTGTCGCCAACCGCGGCGAGGGCATTTTCCAGCTTTTGGAATTTTGGATCGAGGACCGTTTCCTCGTCGAGGTAATGACGCCCGAGATGACGGCGCGGTACGTAGAACTTATGCAGCCGGAGAATTACGCGAATTGGTTGGGGGTCGAGCTTCCGAAAAGGGCAGGCAGGGGGCCCGAAGTGAAGATCGCGGCGTAGTTGTTTCCGTTATCTTGCTCTTTATTGAGTGCCCGGCGGCTACGGTTGCGGGATTACAATAGTTGCCCCCGGCTTCAGCCGGGGGTAAAGGCTGCGTAACATAAATTTGGGGCTTCAGCCCCAAGAGGAGCCGGCTGAAGCCGGCGAAATATTTCTCGGCCACCAACACCCCCCGCTGAAGCGGGGGGCAACTGATGAGCGGCTGAAGCCGGCGAAATCTCCTCGCGGCCCTTTCTATTCCTCGAAATCCACCCAATTCCCCTGCCAGTCGTATCGCTCGATCGCCGAGAACCGCTTCTTGTAGTCGTAAAACGAACTGCCTTCGTAGGCATACCCGAGGTAGTGAAACTCCTTTCCAAGCTCTTTCGCGTGTTCGATCTCCAGAAGGATGGTGTAGATCCCGAGGCTCCGCCGGGAATGTACGGGATCGAACATCGCGTAGACCGCCGAAAGCGAATCGTCGGCCTCGTCGGCGAAACTGACCGCCATCATTGAGCCGTCCTCGCCCCGCACGCAGAATTCCAGCCCGGGACAGGGAACCGTTCCGGGCTCGGCGTCGACAAAATGAAGGATCGAGCCGGGCCTGGGGCCTCTGAATCTCTGCTTGTGTATGTCGAACAGGCGGCGCTTTTCTTCATCGAGAGACGACGTTCCGATCGACACTTCCAGATCATCGTTCAAGCGTGCGATCCTCCTCAGGCTCTTTGAAAGCGAGAAATCCCCGAGTCTGATCCTGAGCGGCATCACCCGCCGGTACTTTTGATCGTGGTACGCGATGCTATACCTGAAGAAGTATTTACCGAAATGGCGCCAGCCTTTTGCGAGAAGGCGGCCGAGCTCTTCCGGGCTGACTTCGTCCGCGCGGAACTCTTCGTTGATGAAAATGAAATCGGCGAAGTCCATTGATGAGGCAGGACGCGAAATACAAAGGGCCCGCGCATTTCAAAGCACGGGCCCGGGTTTCAACTGATCCAAGACTAGGTCACCGCGGCTTCCGCGTTTTCCTCGTCGTCATCTTCCTCATCGTCATCGTCGTCATCGTCCGCGCTGCTTTCGTAGCTGTACGAAGACGAGCTGTAATTCGAGGTTTCTTCGGTCGTCTCGGACGCCGCGCTGTAGGATTCCTCCTCGGGCTCTTCCTCGACCTCTTCTTCGCTTGCCTGTTCGAGCTGCTCTATCGGCTGAACCATGCTGCAGCTGCCTTCAAGGACCGCGCCATCCTCGATGAGAAGCCTGGGGGTCCTTATGTTTCCGACAACACGAGCCGTGCGGCCGAGCTCAAGCTTCTCGGTGACCGTAATGTCGCCGTTTACCGCTCCGCTGATCGTCGCGCTGGCGACCGAAATGTCCGCATCAACCTGTCCCGTCGAGCCGATGATCAGCATACCGTCCTCGGACGCGACCTTGCCTGTGAGCTGCCCGTCCACACGGAGCATAGAGTGAAAGTAAGTCTCGCCCGTCAGAACGGTCCCGTGTCCGACAAATCCGTTCAGGCGGCCATCCTTAATGTCCTTCGCCATCGCTTCGCTTTCGCTCATAGCTTTTGAAGATCCGTATTCCTGTTCGTATGAATAACCCGCCGAAGAGGTCTGGCCGGTGGTCGAGGAAGTTTCGTTGTCGTCGGGTGTCGAGCTCTTGCCCATTCTTATCATAACAAGTTGTACCTCCGGAAAATTTTCGACTCAACTGCGGAGAGAGGTAGCTTACAGAACCCCAGGGCGAGTCAAAATGTAGTGAAAATTCGTGAGTACTGAAGCACTTTTTGGAGCCTTGCAGTAGGAAAACAATGATAGTTTATGTTGGCACTCCGTGTCTAGCCTTCTTTCGGAATGCGTGCAAAAAGCTGCCGAAGTTTGTTAAATAGGGCCTGCCGTGGCACACTTATCGTTTTGGAGGAACCGCTAAAACCTTGTTCGTAGACAGCAAACTTAAAACTAAACTCCTGAAGAAAATGGGCCAGGCGATCCGCGACTTCTCGATGATCGAGGAAGGCGACAGGGTGATGGTCTGTCTTTCGGGAGGCAAGGACAGTTATACGCTGCTTGACCTTCTCGCCGATGTGCAGAAGCGTTCGCCGGTGTCCTTCGACATCCTCGCCGTGAACCTGGATCAAAAGCAGCCCGGTTTCCCGGAGCACGTCCTTCCGGAGTTTCTCGAGAATAACGGTATCGAATACCGGATCATCGAGGAAGACACCTATTCGATAGTCACGGAGAAGATCGAAGAGGGCAAAACGTATTGCTCGCTGTGTTCGAGGCTCAGGCGGGGTATCCTCTACACGGCGGCCGTCGAAGAAGGCTGCACGAAGATCGCGCTCGGGCACCACGCCGACGACATCATCAACACCTTTCTATTGAACCTGTTCTACGTAGGACAGCTGAAAGCGATGCCTCCGATCCTCCGATCCGACGACGGGCGGAACACGGTGATAAGGCCGCTTGCGTACGCCTTTGAAAAGGACATCGCGAAGTACGCGGAAGAAAGACAGTTCCCGATAATTCCCTGCAATCTGTGCGGCTCGCAGCCGAATATGAAACGAGCGAGAATGCGCGAGCTCGTGAACGAATTGTCGAAGGAGATCCCGTTCCTCCGAAGTTCAATGCTGACAGCGCTATCGAACGTTACGGGATCGCACCTTCTGGACACGGAACTGTACGACTTCGAGAACTTCGCTCCCGCTATCAAGAGCATTCCTCCGGGGCACGGAAGCGTCGAGAGGGAACTCGACCAGGTCTTCGATCACAGCGAGCCGGCCGGCTCGGGGCTTCTTTCGAAAATAGAAGTGAACTAGGCTAGGTGAGTAAGGACTGAGAGGAAAGGACTGAGGACTGAGCCGAATATTTGACAGTGGTTCCGTATTGAATATCTTCCCTCAGTCCTCAGTCCTCAGTCCTCAGTCCTCAGTCCTCAGTCCTCAGTCCTCAGTCCTCGCAGTAGCCCTCCCTCACGGTCGGGCTTCGGACACACGCTCACTGCTTCCTGAACTTCTCGTCGGAAACATCCACGTTGTGGGTCATCTTCTTGATCGTCGTCACGAGGTCCCCCATGTTCGGGTTAGTGCTGACCATCTTGAAGGGGATCATCACGCCGTCGATGTTCCTGTAATCCGAATAGGTCTCCGTTATCGGTGTCCTTTGCTGGGACGTGCTCGATACCACGACCGACTGGCGTCTTACCGGAAGATAGGTCTCTTTCGACACCCACAGCACGTAAGGCGAGGCCTTCAAGGGCTCGATCCTCAGGCGGTAGGTTTCGGACTCGCCTATCTTCTCTATCCGTTCGACCTCCATCTTCTTCACCTTCTTCTCGACATCCAGATAGCCGTAAAAGTCGTGATTGAATAGAACGTCTTCCAGCCTCTGTCCGGTGTACGTTTCGTCCGGTCCGAAGCTGTAGAACTCGCCCCCGCCGGCGCCGTCGAAGTAATCGCGGATCCAACCTATCTTCTTGCCCAGCGCGAAAAGTTCGAGCGAAGACGTCGACAGGTTCGGGGCTTTCTGGTACGACGTACCCTTCGCCGTCACTCCCTGATGTACCCAATTCAGCTCGATCTCCGTAACGCGGGAGTTGAGCTTTCGCCAATTGTCCTCGCCACCAAGAGCCTCCAGCATTTTCGAATAGAGCTCGCGGGCATCGGGGAGGTCTGCGGAAGCTTTCGCTCGCTCGCCGACACGGGTGAAGGGGAACTCGCCTTCCGGCTGCACGAGAACGATACCGGCGACCTTCTTGTCAGCTCCGCGCTTTGCGTTCAATCCATAGGCCTCGGGAAGGTTCGGAGAACGGAACGTGTCTTCGCCCGTCCTGATCAGCGGATACGGAGGCTGCGAACTGACGACGAGAGAGGTCTTTCCTTCTACCTCTTTTACCTCTATGAAACTGCCTTTCTGCTGGTCGGACTCGTACTTTCCGATCAGTTCCCTTACATCGTCTGAGGCCGGTGCGGTTTTGGAGCCTTCTTTCTTCAGCGTGAAACTTCCCTGGGGCTGCTCAAGAAACGCCTCGCCCTGCCTGAATGTAATGAAGAAGCCGTCCGGGGCATTCGAGAGTTTGTATTTCGCGCCTTCGACCTTTTCGAGAATGTACGTGGGCTGGTTCGGGACCTTCATCACTAGACGTCCTTCTTCCTCCGCTATCACTACATCGAAGCCCGCCTGGGGGAAATTGTAGGTGCCGACGGCTTTCTTTTCTTCCTCAGTCAGCGCAGCTCCCTCTTTCGGAAGTTCGTCCAGAAGGCCTGAAAATATCGTCTGGATCAGTTCCCCGCCGAGCGGCGAAGCGGTTACGTTTGTCAGCATCGCGAACCCGACCTTCTCGCCGGGGATCACCGCGACCATCGAGTTAAAACCGTCGATGTTGCCGCCGTGCTGGATCATCTTCTTTTCTTTCCATTCCTGAACGAACCACCCGAGTCCGTACGAGACCTTGCCGTCGGGAGAGATCTTCATCTGGGGCTTGATCCATTCTTCGAAACTCTCCTCGGAAACGAGCCGCTTGCCGCCGGCTTCGCCCTTCGAGATGATGAACTCGAGCCATTTCGCCATGTCGTCGGACGAGGAATTGATCGAGCCCGCAGGCGACACGGCCTTGATCTCGCGGATCGGGAGCCGCCGCGTGACCTTAGTATCGAAGTTGTAGTCGTAGCCGAACGAGTAGTCCGGTGCCTCCTTCATCTCTTCGACGGACATCGAGCTGTTGTTCATCTTCAGCGGCTTGAGGATCTCTTCCGGCACGAACTTCTCCCAAGCCTTTCCGGAGATCTTCGCGACGATCTCTCCCGCGGCGGCGAACATTATGTTCTGGTACTGGAACGCCTCGCGAAGCCCCGCGGTGGGCTTGGCGACGCCCGCGACCTTGATCAGCTCTTCTCTTGAAAGCTTGCCGGTGATCATCGCAAGGTCCGTGCGGTTGAGTCCCGATGAATGCGCAAGCAGGTCCCTGACCTGGATCCTCGAGTCGATCTCCGGATCGTTGATCTTGAAATACGGCAGGTATTTCTTGGGGGAATCGTCGAGCGAGAGCTTTCCTCGGTCCTGAAGCAAGAGCACGGAAAGTCCCGTGAACGCTTTGGTCGCCGAGCCGATCGCGAACTGCGTCGAAGACGTCACCGGAATCTTCTTCTCAAAGTCCTTGAATCCGAGCCCTTTCGAATAGACGACCTTGCCGTCCTTTACTATCGCGAGCGACATCCCTGGAATCCCGAGTTCCTTTCGCCGCTTTTCGACCTTGCTCTCGATGATCTCGAGGCGCTTCGCAAGGTCGGAATCTGTTCTAAGGTAAGCAGGTCTTGGTGCGGCAGGCGGCGCGATGGGTGCTGCGATCGCGGAAACCGCCAGACACAGGGATACCAGGAAAGCGAGCGTTCTGTTCTTTTTCATCATTTGTGTTTGGTTATGTGTTTACCGATATGAAAGTTCGCTGCTTATACGCACCGATCGGCGAAGTGGTTTGAAATTCGTAAGCCGCCGTACATCAGGCACCCGCCGCGTATGCGCTTCGCAGGTCGGAAATGATCCCCGGAAGCTCTTCGAGCACCTTGTCGACCTCTTCTTCAGTGTTCATTCTCCCGAGCGAGAACCGGACCGAAGACGTCGCCAGATCGAACGGGACTTCCATCGCTTTCAGGACGGGCGACACGGTGTGGGTCCCTTCATTGCACGCCGAGCCCGTCGATACGCAGACGCCTATGTCATTCAGGCGCGCAAGTATCCCTTCGCCGTTCGCACCGGCAAAAGAGACGTTCGATGTGTTCGGGATCCTGGGACTCCCCGCGCCGTTTATCGAGGTATCCGCGAGCGTTTCAAGTATCCCCCGCTCCAGCCTGTCTCTCAATTCTTGCACACGTTCCATTTTAGAGACGTCAGACACGAACCCTGCGGCGGCGCCCATCCCCACGATCTGATGGACGGCTTCCGTTCCCGCACGCCGGCCGGCTTCCTGCCCGCCCCCGATACTCTGCCGGGGAAGCCCGACGCCATTCCTGATGTAGAGCGCCCCGACCCCTTTTGGTCCGTGGAACTTGTGAGCCGACACGGAGATCAGGTCGATCCCTGAAGATTTACCGAGGATCGGGACCTTCCCGGCGGCGTTGACCGCATCGACGTGAAAAAGCGCGTCAGAGCGGTCTTTGACGATCTTTGCCGCCGCTTCGACAGGGAAGATCACCCCGGTCTCGTTGTTCGCGAGCATCATCGACACGACCGCGGTCCGTTCATCAACCGCTTCGGCGAGCTGATCGAGGTCGATCATTCCTTCGCGGTCGACCTCGAGCCTTTGAACTTCGAAACCGTCCTCTTCAAGGGCATCGCAGAGTTTCCGGACCGCCTCGTGTTCGACGCGTGTGGTCACGATCTTATTCTTTCCGTGTCGCGCCGCGATGGCGCCTCGGATCGCCCAGTTGTCGCTTTCGGTCCCGCCCGATGTGAACACGACCTCGTCTGGTTGATCCGCTCCGAGCAGACCCGCAACCTTTTCCCTTGCCTCTTCGACCGCTTTCCGCGAGGTCCTCGCGAACGAATACGCGGACGAAGGGTTGCCGTAATGCTCCGAAAGGAAGGGCAGCATAGCGGCCACGGCGGCGCCTGCCATTTCGGTCGTGGCGTTGTTGTCGAAGTAGATCATGGTCGATCACGGCCCTTCGGGCCGCTCAATTGATAAAAATCGAAGGTTCAATGATAATACAGGTTACACAACAAACGACTTTCCGACTTGCCTTTTCTCCGCTGAGCAACTGTGGCTGCTGTACTGAAGATCAAGGAATCGGCCGGAAACAGCTGGGAGATGACTCTCAAGTCTCACTCGGTTTATTCGATCGGCCGCGCAAAGGACAATAATATTGTCCTCAACGATAAACGTGTGTCCAGAAAACACGCGCATATCAACGCAGGGGACAACAAGTTCGTGCTTGTCGACGGCGTCTATGAGAACGGCGAGCTGAAAAGAAGCGTCAACAAGGTCTTCGTCAACGGGCAGCCGATCCTGGAGAAGCCTCTCGCTCCGGGCGATGTGATCACGATCGGCACGACCCAGCTCCGATACGAGGAACTTCCCGAACCGAAGCCTGCAGTGGTACCCGGCGCCGATCCGTCGATCCATCGAAGCGACATGTCTTCGTCGATGTATTCCGGCCTGACCGAAAGCTCGAAGCCGGTCAACTACGACAACAAACCGCTCGGAAACACACAGATGGTGATGTCGGCGAATGAGATCATGGAGCGAAGTTCGTCCAAATCATCCGGCTCGGGCGAATTCGTTTCGGTAGACCAGATAGGAAACCTGACGACGGACGAAGAGGTGAAGGATCTTCGGCGAAAGGCCCAGATCCTCGAAATGCTCTACGAGATGAGCAAGACCCTGGGCACGGTCTTCGATCTCAAGGAGATCTTCGAAAAGGCTACAGACCTGATCTTCAGGGTAACGCCGTCGGAAAGGGTCGTGGCACTTCTGGCTGACGAGACGCTTGACGGAAAGATCCTTGAGTACAGCCTTTACACGATCGCCGCAAAGACAAGGGGTGTCGCCAGCGAGGACGCCGCCGCGAATCTTTCGGTCAGCCGCACGATCACTCAGAAGGTGATGCGGGAGAAGGTGGCTCTTCTCTCGCAGGACGCGAAATCGGACGAGGAGTTCTCCGGCGCCGAGTCGATCGTCGCGCAGGGTGTGCGCTCGACGATCTGCGCGCCTTTGATCACCGAATCGAACGTTCACGGCGTAGTTTACGCCGATCGTCTCGATCCGTTCGCGACCTTCAGCCAGGACGATCTCGAGTTGATCAGCGCGGTCGCCGCACAGACCGCGGTCGCCGTCGAGACGATCAAGGCTCACAAGAGGCTTGCCCGCGAGGAGGTCGCGCGGGCCAACTACTCCCGGTTCATGCCCGAATATGTAGTTAAGGAACTCCTCGAAAAGCCCGATTCGTTCCGGCTCGGAGGCGTGAATCAAACCGTTACCGTGCTGTTCGCAGACATCCGCGGATTTACCGCGTTCTCCGAATCAGAGAAACCCGAACGCGTCGTAAATCTCTTGAACAAGTACTTTACGGCGATGACCGACATCATCTTCGAGCACGGCGGGACGCTGGACAAATATCTCGGCGACGGCCTGATGGCGATCTTCGGCGCTCCGACGGTTTCCGATCACGATGCCGACAACGCTGTTAAGGCAGCGATCGCGATGCAGAATTCGCTTGTGGATCTGAATTCCGAGCTGAAAAAGTCCGGATTCGCGGAAATAGCGATCGGGATAGGCCTGCATACTGGTGTGGCAACGATCGGCTACATCGGTTCGGAAAGGCGTTCGGAGTACACGGCGATCGGCGACACGGTAAACCTCGCTTCCCGCCTCGAATCCGCAGCCGCAGGAGGCCAGATACTGATCAGCGAGGCGACCGGCCGCGCCTGCACGGAATCCTTCCAGATACGAAAATGCCAGCCTCTTCAGGTGAGAAACAGGGTCCAGCCCGTTTCTTTGTTTGAAGTGAAGTGGAATTAGGCTACAATTACCAAATCCCGGAGACCGCCCCTGTGAGAATCCAGACTCGCGGAACTGCTTGCGGTTAAAGCATTTACAGCGGTTTTTTTGAGGCTCCGATGGCACTCTCTTCGTTAAAGAAACTCGTCACAGATTACCTCGCGATCGATATGGGCACGGCGAATACCATTATCGCCGTCAAGGGTCGTGATGTCGTTGTGGATGAGCCGTCTCTCGTCGCGCTTAGCGAGACGAAGGACGAGATCGTCGCGGTCGGCCTTGAAGCCGCGGAAATGAGGGGCCGAGAGGGCAGGGACATCGTCGTCGTAGCTCCGCTCAGCGCAGGCGTGGTCGCCGACTACGAGAAGACGAAGCATATGCTCGCCTACTTCGTAAAGAAAGCGAAATCAGGCGGCTCACAGGTGACCCGGGAAGCGGTTCTGAGCGTGCTTTCGGACATTACCCACGTCGAGCAGAGGGCGATGCTCAATGCCGCCGAGGAATCCGGCATCGGCAGGGTTCATATGCTCGAGGAAGGGCTCGCGGCGGCGTTCGGAGTCGGAGTCGATCCGAATGACAAACGAGCCTCTGCGGTGGTCGATATCGGCGCGGCATCTCTGAATATCGCGGTGGTGACGAAGGGCGCCATCTCGCATTCCAGGTCCGAAAGAATAGGCAGCGATCAGATCAACGAGGCGATCACGCTTCACATAAAGCGAAACCTTGGACTGCAGATAGGCACGGAGACCGCGGAAGAGATCAAGCGGAACTTCGTATCGGCCGTCGTGCCCGACGATCTTCAGGACGAAATGCTCGTGAAAGGCCGCGATCTTCAGACCGGAAGTCCTCACGCGGTAACAGTGACTGCCGGCGAGGTTTATCCCATTGCCGAAAAGATCGTGCGCCGGATCGGGGAGGTCATAAAAGATACGCTCACCGAACTTCGGCCCGAAGTCGCGGCTGATATTTACGACCGCGGGGTCGTCCTCACCGGCGGAGGCGCGCTGCTTCGCGACATCGACAAGTACATCCGTGAATTTATCGATCTCTCCGTGATCATCCCCGACGAGCCGCGATACGCGACCGTCCGCGGGCTCCTGAAGATGTTCGACGCTCCCGAACTCCTCGACCGCGTCTCCCGGAACGAACCGGGCATCCTGGCTGATTCCGAGATCTCGTTCGAGACGTGAAGCAAGAAATCGGGAGTCCAGGGGCAGAAGAGGAAAGAGGATACACAGGATAGAAGGATTGCTGCTTCTGAGTGCTCAACGCTGCATTTGTTACAAGATACCCCAGATCGCCGGCTCGGACCAAAAAATCTCGATCAAAGTTCCGATTTGCAGAGAAACTGCGGCTGGTCTGCGGGAGGAAGCCGAATCCTCATTATCCTGTCTATCTTGTCTCTTCCTTCTTTCTCCTGACTTCTTCCCCAACCGAACCCTTTCCCCCGCACGGCGAATCATAAGCCTTGTGATATCCTAGAAAGCGCCGCAAACTGCCCTCTCCGAAGGCAGGAACCGGACTCCTGACATAGCGTCCGGCGCGGTGGCGGCAACCCGATCATACGAGCGATGGAAGAGTACATACCTGCGTTGGAGACCTTCCGGACGGTGGTGGACATTGTCCTTGTGTTCATCATCGTGTATGTCGTCCTGCGCCTTTTGCGAGGCACTCGCGCTGTGCCCACGATCGTCGGGATCGTGATCCTGTCACTTTTGTACTGGCTCGCCGTCGCACAGGACCTTCAAACGCTCGAGTTCGTGCTCAGGTCGGCGGTCTTCTACATCGGTGTCCTGATCATCGTTCTTTTCCAGTCGGAGATCCGCCAGGCGCTGATCTACTTCGGCAACAGGCTTCGGATCCCTTTGTTCCGGACCGGAAAATCCGAAGGACGTTCGATCTACGATGAGGTCGTGCTCGCAGTGACAACGCTCGCCTCCGCAAAGACAGGGGCGCTGATCGTGCTCGAAAGGGCGGTCGGGCTCAGGAACTTCATCGACGCCGGAGTAAAACTCGACGCCATTCTAAGTTACGACCTTCTTGTAACGATCTTCGATCCGACGACTCCGCTTCACGACGGAGCCGTGATCATCCGCCAGGAGCGGATCGCCGCGGCCTCGTGTTTCCTGCCGCTGACGAAGAACCCGAGCATCTCCAGGGAACTCGGAACGAGGCACCGGGCGGCGATCGGGGTCACCGAGGGAACCGACGCCGTAACAATAGTCGTATCCGAGGAAACCGGGCTGATCTCCTTCATCGAAGGCGGACAGATCGAGAGAAATCTCACAACTAAACAGCTTCGAATGCTTCTGATCGACGCTATGGAGAAACCGTACGGCGAGATTGAGGAGCCCAAAGAAGAGGATGAAAGCGCGGCGGAGCAGCTAGGCGATGCCGAGAGAAAAGCGACCGCAACCTGATGTTTTTTTCGTTTCCCACAACCAGGATCACCGAGAAAGAAGAGCGGAAACGGCTCTTCAGGCATATGTTCAAGCGCGTCTTCATCGACGACTGGGTGATGAAGCTTGTCGCGCTTGTAATAACGTTGACTCTCTGGCTGGGTGTTACGGGGCTCCAGACGCCGACGACAACGCGCGTTCGGAGCGTCCCGCTGAACCTTCTTATTTCCAGTGACCTTGAAGAAACGAAGGACCGCGTGAAAGAGGTCGATCTGGTCCTGCGGGGCCCGAAACAGAGGCTCGATCAGATCCTGCCGAGGGACCTTGTTGTGTCCCTGGACCTCAACGACGTTGGGCCGGGCGACAGGACCGTCCAGATCACGCCGCAGAACATCTCGATCGATCTTCCGAACGGTATCGAGGTGATAGAGATCCAGCCGAACAAGATCGCGCTTAGGCTCGAGAAAGTGTCGGAGGTCGCGGTGCCGATCAGGGTTGAGACCGAAGGCAATCCGGCACCGAGCTACGAACTGTACGGAACGACGGTCTCACCGGAAACCGTCCGTGTACGCGGACCCGAGAGCGTGGTCGGTGCGCTGGATTACGTGACCACGGAGAAGGTCGAGATCGAAGGTGCGAAAGCGAATTTCTCCGTCCAGCAGATCCCTTTGAACGTTGTCAGCCCGAAGATGACCCTCCTCAGCGCGGCGACCGCAAATGTGACGGTTCGCGTGGGGCGGAAGAGGATCGAGCGCCTTCTTGTGGTTCCTTATGAGACTCAGAATCGGAGCGGTCGCGCGAGCGTGCTTCTTTTCGGGCCGTCAAATCTGCTTGACGCGCTTCAACCCGGCGAGATCACGGTTGTCGAAGAGACAACCGACGACGGACGCTCTACGCTCCGCGTCGTTCTGCCGCCCGCGATCCAGTCCGATGTCGAGGTACGGGACGCGAAGTTCAGGGAATGATCTCTCTGGCCTCTCCTTACGAAAAAATGAAACGAAAACTTCTGTTTCTCGTGCTGGGCCTGACCGCGGCCTTCGCCGTTCCGGCTCAGGTTCCGGACTCCGTGCTTCTCGAGATCGTGAAGGCCGAGGACGCAAGATCCGCCGGCCCGGCGCTTGTGGCGTTGCTGAAAGACAAGCGTCCGGAGGTCCGCGAACGCGCGGCGCTCGCGCTCGGGCGGATAGGCGACGAGGTTTCCGTCCCGGAGATCGAGAGGCTGCTTTCTGATGTTTCAGCCGATGTCGCGGTGATGGCGGCATTCGCACTTGGCGAGATCGAATCGCCGAAGGCCGCAGATTCGATCCTGTCGGTCTTGAACAACGAAAAGAGCCCGAATGCGCTTCGCGCCGCCGCGGTCGAAGCCGCGGGCAAGATCGCCGCGGCGAACTCTTCGGTCGAATCTTCGAAACGGCTCGGCGAAGCCATTCTGGATACGCTGGAAGTTGAAGCGAGAAAGGGCGACAAGCATTCGAAGGACGTGGTCCTCGCCGGTTTGACGGCGGCGCTTCGCGCGCGTGCCAAAGAAACCGAGATCATAGTCGCCAAATTCTTCACGAACAAGGACGCGCGGATCCGTGCCGATGCTGCGAATGCCTATTCAAGGGTCCGTGGAAAATCCGCCAACAAACAGCTTCAGACGATGCTCCTGATCGACGAAGATCCGATTGCGAGAGCGAATGCCGCGAGAGCGCTCGGCGCGGCCTCCGACAAGACGGCGCTGAACATGCTCCTCGAAGCCTCGGAATCCGACGACGATCTGCGGGTGCGTGTAAGTGCGATGCGTTCGGTCGGCCAGATCAACGAGCCCGCTACCGCCGATCGCGTGAAGAAACGGGTCGAAGCGATTTTCGCGGCTTACAGGAATTCGAAAGAGAAACGTCCTTCAGAGCAGAACGAGCTTCTTGAAGCGGTTTCGGCTCTCGGAAGGTTTGTGTCGGGGACGTCGGATTCCGCCGCTCTGGATCTTCACAAGGACATCAGCAAAGCCCTGAACTACGAAGCTCCGGAGGTGGAATCGGCGATCGCGGGCATAGATCCGAAGAGCTATTGGACTTACCTAGACTCGCGTGTCAGGCAGACACAACCCACTTGGAAAGCGATGTCAGTTGCTTTTGCCGCCGTTGGATTCATCGCTGAGGAACTTAAGAAACCGGAAAACGAAAGCTTGCGATCGAGTATGATCGACCACTTCCGAAAGGCCGTGGCGCTTCATTCCGAGGCATCGGACGAGAACCGGTTCGCTTTTCTTGCCCTGCCTGTATTCGTACAGATGCTCGCCGAGCTTGCGCCGGACGACACGGACTCGTTGCTTCGGGCTTATCTCTCGAATACGGACGTCTTCGTCCGCGCTTCAGCCGCCTCGGCGATCGGCGACCGGCCTGCGTCCGTTGAGAACGTGAATGCGCTTATCGATGCGTACAAGGGATCGCTCGAGACCGACAAGGACTACAACGACGCTCAGATGTCGATCCTTTCGGCGCTGGTCAAGCTCGACAAGGACAAGGCGAAGCCTTCGCTCGCACTCGCACTCAGGCATTACGATCATCTGATCCGCCTTCAGGCGCTCGGGCTTATCGAGGCGTACGATCTGGAAAAGGACTTTCCGGACGCCGAGGCACAGGCCAAGGGAGTGCAGAAGTACGACCCGAAAACGTATTCGAAGCTCGGCCAGGTCCTGAACACGGAAGAAGATTACCGCCGCGCGCTGTCGCGAAAGAACGGATCCGTTTTCGCGGTCCTTACGACGGCGAAGGGTAGTTTCGAGATCGAGTTCTTTCCCGAAGAAGCGCCTCTAACCGTCGACAACTTCGTCAAACTCGCAGAAAAGGGATATTTCAACGGCATCGACATTCACCGCGTTGTCGCAAACTTCGTCGTCCAGGACGGAGATCCGAGGGGCGACGGAAACGGAGGGCCAGGATGGTCCATCCGATGCGAGATCAACCGCTTACCGTACGAGCGCGGAATGGTCGGAATGGCGCTTTCGGGCAAGGACACGGGCGGTTCGCAGTGGTTCGTCACGCATTCGCCTCAGCCGCATCTCGACGGCGGCTATACGGTTTTTGGTAAGGTAAGCGAAGAGGGAATGAAGATCGTCGACCGCCTTGTGCGCGGCGACACGATCGAAAGGGTCGAGATCGTAACGAGGAAATAGCGTACGTGGCGATGCAGGATATCGAAGAACTGAGCAGATCGAAGGCTTACGAGGACAAGAGCCTTTCGCGGCAGCAGCGCCGGCAGATCGAGGTCGAAGAGAGCCTCGAAACGCTCTCGCGCTACCTCGACGGCCTTTTCCGGATACCCGGCACCGGCTGGCGATTCGGGCTCGATTCGCTGATCGGGCTGATACCGAACGTCGGCGATGTCTCGACCGCACTCGTTTCCTTCTATATTCTCGTCGCAGGCGTCCGCTACGGAGTTCCGAAGATCACGCTTCTTCGGATGGCGATGAACATCGGACTCGATTACCTGATCGGGATCATCCCGTTTGTCGGCGATGCGTTCGATTTCTTCTGGAAGTCGAATCAGCAGAACATGGACCTGATCCGCAGGCACGGACAGGGGAAAGGCACGGGAACGGGCGGCGATTACGTTTTCATAGCGGTAACGATCGCGATACTGATCGGGATACTCGCGGGATCGATCTTCCTGAGCCTGTTTATCGTGTGGGCGATAATCGGGGGGCTTTGGACGGTTATGTCTTAACGCTGCCGGGCACGATTCACCTAGCGGACCAGTAAATGTTTTTGAATTCAGGATCTCGATACAAGAGTTCGTGCGCGATCATGACAAGAAGCGACTTGTCTTTGTTGGAGACGGTTAATGCGGGCTTGTCATCAATAAATACGTTTAGGACAGTGCGCACAACTTCCTCAGCTTCCGGGCCTTTGTGTGAGTCGCTTTTCCGCCTGGCCTCACTCAGAAGATAACGAAGATCTTCTCGCTTCTGTGGATCGGAAAGAAGTCTTTTCGCTTCCTTCTTCCGTTGAAGGTAATTCGGCTTTTTCTCTAGTCTCTCGACCGCCCAGTAGTTGAAACGGAACAAAATTGGTTTCAGGTAGGTATTGAGGAAATTGGTGACTCGTTTGTTGCCGTTGGGGAACGTGAACCAGATCGTCTCACCTTTCTCGTAAGCATCGTGGCAGTGCCTCATCCAGCTGTGGCCTTCGAGCCTCCGTGCGATCTCTTGCACGAGTCTTTGTCTTTCGGGGCCCTGCTCATAGGCCCAAGATGTGTCCGCCACTCTGTTCATCAATGCAGTGACCGTCCGTCCGGTTTGTCGCGATAACGCAACGAGAGTTTTCGGTTACTTGAATCTGTTGCTTTTAATACACCTTCAAATCCCTCTCGCCTGTGATCAGCCAGCTGTCGCCGGACCTTCGCAGATCGAACCTTGAACGCACCTTTCCGGTAGAAACCCTGCCGTTTCCCTCGAAACGCCATTCCTTGTCGAATACCGCGACCGCATTCGCGCCGTCCTCCGAAGTGGTGACGTCGAGATTCGAGATCGTGATGCTGAGCGAATCCAGCTTTGCAAACGCCGCCGCCTTGTCCCTCCGCACGACGCTCTTAGCCACATTGCTCTTGCTGTAATAGCGTTCGAGCCGCTCGTCGTAGAAGCTCATAAGCTCGTCGAGCCTTTGCTGTTCGGTAAGCCGCTTCCAGATCTGCAGGTGCCGGCGGACGAAGTCCTTGATCTCATCCGGATCGGTTATATATTCCGGGGTCGGGGACCCCTCTTCCGTAGGTGACGGCGAAGGCTTCGATTCGGGGGTTTCGGTCGGTTCGGGCGTCTGAGAGGGACTTGCGCCGTTATCGGCGTTCGATCCGATATCGATGTTCGAGGGAAGCCTTCCGTCCGTGTTCGAGACGGCGCCGCCGCCGTCCATGTTGAAGTAGACGACAAGTCCGATCGTTCCCGCGATCAGGAAAAGCGTGAGAATGATCGCCGCCGCGAACAGGGTCGTGCGAAGGAGTCCGGATCTTGACGCCGGCTCCGCCGCAGTCGTACGGGCAGGAACTCTCAGCTGCGTATCCGGGCCGTCATCGTCCCGCGGGATCTCGATCCCGATCCTGCCTTCTCCTTTCGGCGATTCCAGGGTCTCCGCGTCCGAAAACGCGACCGTCGGCTCGCCCTCTTCATCTGTTGCAGCATCGACGAGAGGAGTTCCGTCCTGAAGGCAATACGCGAGCGATTCGTCGGTGTACTGTGATCGGCATTTGGGACAGGTTTTCATTACGCGGGTATCCCTTTAGAGATAGCAAAACAGTATACGATTGAAGGAAATTTTGCGAGGACCTTGGACCGCGGCAGTACCGCGGCCGGACCGCGGGCGTCCCCGCCCGCATCCGTGAGGACTGAGAGACCGGCCAAAGGCGCACTGACGTCACTGCGACAAACCCGGAAAACCCGCCAAACTCACCAAACCCGGCCAACTCACAAGTTTGACAAGCCTTAGAATTAGAATTATTCTAAATTCAACGTTTTAGCTATGAAAAGCACGACAGAAATAGAAGAACTCGGGCTCACGAAACAGCGAAAAGTTGTTCTTTCGGTCATTATGGACTCGAAGGAGCACCTGACCGCCAACGAGGTGTTCGAACTCTCGAAGGGCCTGCTTCCGAAGATCTCGTTCGCCACGGTGTACAATTCGCTGCGATACCTCAAGGAAGAGGGGCTTATTTCCGAGGTGAACTTCGGAAGCGGAGCCAGCAAGTACGACCGTATGACCGACAGGCACGATCACGCGATCTGCTCTTCCTGCGGCAAACTTGTCGATATTCGCCTGGATCTGCCGGAAGAATTGATCAGGCAGGCGGCGAAGCATTCGAAGTTCAGGCCCGAATCGCTCGAGCTCACCTTGCGCGGAACGTGTCCCGAATGTAAATAGATCACAAGAACTTATACAGGAGACATTTCAGAATGACAGCAACTGCACCCGCAACAGACACCGGGATCGAATTCGCAAAGGTCGGAAAGCCGGCACCGGACTTCGATCTTCCCTCGACAAAGAACCTGGAAACGCTAAAAGAGAACGTCAAATTGTCCGATTACAAGGGCAAATGGCTGATCCTTATGTTCTATCCGCTCGATTTCACTGCGCTGTGCCCGACGGAAGTCACGGCCTTCTCGGACAGGCTTGAGGAGTTCAACGGCATTGGAGCGGAAGTCCTCGCCGTTTCGACCGATTCGGTCTATTCGCACAGGGCGTGGATCAACACTTCGCGCGATCAGAACGGGGTTGAGGGGCTGAACTACCCTTTGGCATCCGACGCCGGCGGACGTCTCGCCAGGAAATACAACATTCTTATCGAAGAGGCGAACATCGCGCTTCGGGGCCTGTTCGTGATCAATCCGGAGGGCATTCTCCAGTATTCGGTCGTTCACGCGATCAACATCGGCCGCTCGGTCGATGAGACTCTGAGAGTCGTTCAGGCGCTTCAGTCCGGAGGAATGTGCGGCGCCGACTGGAAACCCGGTGAAGCGAATATCGGGGCTTAGGTTTTATGTAGGGGCAGGGCTTGTCCCTGCCCTTTCGTTCCCGTAGTTTCGGCAGGGCCTGTCCCTGCTTTTTTCTTACCTCGAGCGACTTTGTTAGGGAATCGCCCGGTCTTTTTGAGTCGGGCAGGGACAAGCCTTGCCCCTATAAAAACTCGCCAAATTCACTCAGGAGATTTCGAACATGCCGATGAGAATTGGGGAAGCGTTTCCGGGCTTCGAAGGCGCGACGGACTGGATCAACGGCACGCGGGAGGAAGCCGAAGCGTCCTTGGACGGCTCGCCCTTACTTGTGCACTTCTGGTCGATCAGCTGCGGGATATGCAAAGAGAATTTTCCGGGGCTCCGAAAGTTGATCGAAACCTACGGATCTGCAGGGCTTAGGCCGTTCGCGGTACACCTTCCCCGATACGAGGCGGATACGGACCTCGACGCAGTTCGCGCGGCGGCAGGCACCAGCGGGATCACGGAGATCTGCGCCGTTGACAACCTCCACAAACTAAGAGAATCGTTCAAGAACGAGCAGGGCTGGGTACCTGTCTATTATCTTTTCGACGCGGAAGGTAATCTGAAGACGCGCGCCGCGGGCGAGTACGGCATCGGGATACTCGGTTCGGCGCTCGAACGGATGTTCGCGGGAAGGACAACCGAGGCGTCTGCTTAGGTTTTTGAAGTCTAAGTAAACGTAAGAAGGGGCGGCACTTGTGGCCGCCCCGTTTTCGTTTACCTAAATCTGCAGGGTGCGGGCGGGGACGCACGCGCTACCAAGGCCTCTTCTTAGACCTTCGCGATCGCTACGATCTTCTCTCGCTTCGAGACCACGACCCCGCCGGGTTTCTCGACCGTTATCGCGAACATTTTAGGATTGTCCACTTTCAGCTTCGCGTCGATCGGGACCGTCACTTCGCCCTGTTCGTCGATGTCGAACACACCTCCGTCCACGGGAGTGGCCTCGTCCTGTGTCTCGTCGAAGATCCAGAGCTGGTATTGCTCCTTCGAAGCGTCGTTGACGTCGAGCCCTCGGAATGTCATATACCCCTGCTGCTGCGAATCGCTCCAGACCACTTCGCCTCCAACCTCGCCGTCTTCGGTCGGCGCCGACCAATTCGTTCGAACCAGATCGACGGCCGAAGCGATCAGTGCCCGCTTCTTTTCAATAAGAGACGGTTCGCGGGTCGCTTCCGGGGTCGGTGTCGCTTCCGCGACTGGCGAAGATGTCTGCGATCTCGTCAACCATACGTTGATCACCAGCAGAGCGCAGGCCGCGAAGGCGACGCCCCATCCAAGCCACTGCGGGAACGAGAATCCCGGCTTCCGGAACTCGACCGCCGCTACGGGCGCCGGCTCGGCTTCCGGCTCGGAAACAGCGGTGATCGCCTGTTCCCTCGCAATGATCCCAGCCGCGTCCGCCTCGATCTTAGCTCGAAGGCTCGCGGGCATCGACTCCACCTTTCCGAGGCTGCCAAGGCTGTATGCCGCCGCCGCCCTTTCAAAAGAAACGTCCGATGCGAGCTCAGGGAACTGCGATTCCAGCCGCTTGAGTTCCGCTTGTTCGGCCTGATCGAGGCCGAAGATCGCACGGTCCGCTAGGAGTTCAAGCATTCGCTCTCTGGCGTTGTCGTTTGTCATGCCGTCACCTCCTTTCCTTTTCCGGAGGCCCTTTCGTCAAGTATCTCCCTGACCTGTATCAGCCCCCTCCTTGCGTGCGTCTTTACTGTTCCAAGAGGCATTTCAAGCGCCTCCGAGATCTCGCTGTGTGAATAGCCTTGCACGATCGAAAGCTCCAATACTTGTCGTTGTTCCGGCCGAAGAGTGTTGATCACCTCCGCCGCCTGTCCGGCCTCGACGCTCATCTGAAGGTCGACGCCTTCCGCCCTCGCGGGCTCGTAAACCATATCCTCAAATGAATCGATGTTCGGCTGTCGCGTTACCTTTCGCAGCCGGTCGATAAGTCTTCGCCTGGCGATCATCGCAACGAACGTCGTCTCGGACGACTGGTTCTCGTCAAATCGTTCGGCGTTCTTCCAGATCTCTATGAAGATCTCCTGAACCGCGTCTTCGGCTTCGTTCTGGTTCGGCAACATCTTTCGCGCCAGTGACCAAACGAGCCCACCGTACGTGTCCAGGCAATCCTTGACCGCGCCGCTGTCGCCGCCGGCGATGCGCTGTAAAATTGTCTGACTCACTTCTGTTTCCTGAATTTCCCCTTCAAAGTCCTTGGTTTCCGCAGGTATTCCAATCTTAAACCAAGAAGCCTGTCCGGAAAAACCGGGGGCATCGTAAAGCATATTCCAGTCACCCGTCCGAAGCCCTTGTTCCGGGCCCGGAACCGTTTTCAAACAGCGATCCCGCACACTTCCAATTGTTGGCAGAAGCGCACGGGATCGCTCTTTCGGAACAGGAAAGCGCGCTTCTTTAGTTCGGAAGCAGAACGCTGTCAACCACGTGGATCACTCCGTTGCTCGCTTCAACGTCCGTCTTGACGACGTTCGCCTTGTCGACCATTACCTTGCCGTCCTTCACCTTAATGGCGACCGACTGGCCCTGCACGGTTTTCGCGCTGTCGAGCTTAACAACGTCAGCCGCTTTGACCTTGCCGGAAACGACGTGGTAGGTCAGCACTTTGACGAGCATGTCCTTGTTTTCGGGCTTCAGAAGGTTCTCCACGGTTCCCGCGGGGAGCTTCTTGAACGCTTCGTCGGTCGGAGCAAAGACCGTGAACGGGCCCTTGCCCTTAAGCGTGTCGACCAGGTCCGCAGCCTTCACAGCAGCGACGAGCGTGTTGAACATGTTGGTCGAGACTGCGGTGTCAACGATGTCCATCTTCTGCTCGGGGATCAGCACCGTGTCGATGACGTGGATGACTCCATTGCTCGAAGAAACGTCGGTCTTGATCACTTTTGCGCCGCCGACCATCACGTTATCGCCTTTGACCTTGATCTTGACCTTTTCGCCGAGGACCGTCTTCGCGTACTTCATCTTCACCACGTCAGCCGCCATCACTTTTCCGGACACGACGTGATACTTCAGGATATTCGCCAGTTTCTGTTTGTTCTCGGGCTTCAGAAGCGATTCGACGGTTCCCGCCGGAAGCTTCGCGAAGGCCTCATCGGTCGGAGCGAAAACCGTGAACGGTCCGTCGCTCTTCAGCGTTTCAACCAGCCCGGCTGCCTTGACCGCGGCGACAAGCGTTTCGAACATCTTTGCCGAAACGGCAGTGTCAACTATGTCCTTATCACTGTACGAAGCCTTGGCATAGTTGGCTTTATTCTGCGATTTGTCCGCGCTCTGCGCGAATGCGGCGACGGGCGTTACAGCCAGCACGGCCGCGAGAAAGAATGCGAATTTTTTCATTAGGTCCTCCCTTTGTTCGTTCGAATTTGTTCTTGATTCTGTCGGCGGCGCTTTTCCGCCGCCATCTGAGAACGTTTTCGGGACGAACTCCGGGATGGATTCAAAAAAATTCAGCTTCGGGGGAAGAATTTCGAAATGATGAAGATCGCGAGAAGCGTCAGCGTTGTGAGCGCGGAAAGCAGGCAGAACTGGCAGAAAGCTTCGATCACAAACGCCTGAAGATAGATAAGCCAGATGGTAAAGACGGCCATCAGGGCGACGAGCGCGCCGAAGACGTTCCAAAGCCCGCGGTTGCCGTAGAAGACGAGGAGCGCGAGGCTGAAAGCCGCGAAGTATGCAAGCGCGCCGAACATCGCGGTCGGGATTCCGAACATTTCGGCGTATGAGCTTGTGAGGACCTTTTCACAGCCCGTGATCAAACTGCAGGGTACCTCTTTTCCGGTGTAGTGCTTTGCAGTGAGGTAAGCGGAATCCGCGAGGCCCGCGACCGCCGCTACACACGCTGCGACAGGAAAAGCGGCGTGCAGCCGCCTTTCCGAAGCCGGTTCATTTGCGGACCCGTTCATTATTGGTTCTGGTTGGCGGGAGCTTCGGCGGGTTTGTTCTCGCCGGCCGGCGCGGCAGTCTCGCTACCCTGTTCGAAACGAGCAAGCTCCGTCTCGACCGCCTGGGCGATGATCGCCGTTTCATATCCGTTGACGGGCTTTCCGTTCACAAGGATCGAAGGAGTGCCCGTCAGATTGAGGGCCCGTGCGCGCCGCATATCCTCGTCCACACGCCCCTTGGCCGCAAATCCGGACATGTCGTTCTTGAACTTCTCCAAGTCCATTCCCAGGGTCTTCGCATATTCCTCGAACAGAGGCCTCGGCTGAGGAGCGGTCGACCAGCGCGATTGATTCTGGAATAGCAGATTCTGCATCTCCCAGAACTTGTTCTGGAATCCGGCCGCTTCCGCGGCCACGGATGCGTCGTATGCGTTCCTGTGGATCGTCGTCAGGGGGTAGTTGCGGAAAACGAACTTGATCTTCGTACCGAAACGGCTGACGACCTCGTTCATCCTGGGATGGACCACCGCGCACGTCGGGCACTGAAAATCTGCGAATTCTTCTACGACAACAGCGGCGCCTTCAGAACCTTTGTAATGTGCAGGCGAAGCGCCCGGAGGCGCAGTTGCGTAATTCGCAAGCGGCTGCGCGGCCTGAGAACCCGAGTTCGATCCCCCGGCGGTGTTCGTCGCCGTGTTTCCCGTCGTGCGGTCGCCGGTCTGCGTGATGAAATAGATTCCCGCGATCGTCGCGACGAAGATCAGCCCGATGATCACAAAGGGAGCAAGATTCGACTTCTTATCGCCGGAAGCAGTGGTGTTGGTTTGATTTGCCATCGTTTAATAAAAGGGCCGGCGGCGCCGGCCGAAAAAATGTTCTATCCGACCATCTTGCGGCGTTTTCTGCCGACCTTCTTTTCCTCGAGTACCTCTATGGTTTCCGTGACCTTGCTGAATATGCCGTCGGCGTCCAGGCCGTATTTCGCCCTCAGAAGTTTCGCGTCTCCGTGGGTGATGATCCGGTCCGGGATTCCCATCCGGACGACCTTGACCGAATCCTGCATCGAGTTCTCCTCAAGCAGTTCGAGAACCGCGGATCCGAATCCCCCGGCGAGATATGCCTCTTCTACCGTAAAGATCACCCGCGCGCTCTGGGCGAGCGCGAGGATCAGCTCGGAATCGAGCGGTTTTATGAAGCGTGCATTGATGACCGCGGCGTCGATCCCTTCCTTTTCAAGCTGTTCGGCAGCCTCGAGTGCCGGATAAACCATAGATCCGAGCGCCAAAAGAATGATCTCCGATCCTTCCCTGAGTATTTCCGCCTTTCCGATCTCAAGCAGTTCAGGCTCGCCTTCCATCTCGACGCCGACGCCGGAGCCTCTCGGATAGCGGACCGCGGTCGGATGCGGATGCTCGATCGCGGTAAGGAGCATGTGACGAAGCTCGTTCTCGTCCTTCGGAGCCATCAGCGTTATGTTCGGATAACCTCGCAGATAGGCGATATCGAGGAGGCCGTGATGCGTCGGGCCGTCGGGGCCCGCGATTCCGGCGCGGTCCATCGCGAACGTTACGTCCAGGTCCTGCAGGCACACGTCGTGGATGACCTGGTCGAAACCGCGCTGAAGGAACGTCGAATAGATCGCGGCGACAGGTTTCAGGCCTTCCGTCGCCATTCCGGCGCAAAAGGTTATAGCGTGCTGTTCTGCGATTCCGACGTCGAACGTCCTTTCCGGGAACCGCTCGAGCGCGTGGTCGATACCGGTTCCGTCAGGCATTGCGGCGGTCAAGGCGATGATCTTCTCGTCCTTTTCCATCAGGCCGCACAGCGTTTCGCCGAACACCTTCGTATAAGTCGGCGCCGATGCCTTCGAAGACTTGATCGCCTTTCCGGTGTTTATGTCGAAAGGGCCGGTCGCGTGCCAGGCGTAGTAATTGTCTTCGGGCGAAGGATAACCCTTGCCTTTCTTCGTAAGCGCGTGGACGATCACCGGGCCGTCCTCGACCTTCTTCGCCGCCTCGAGCGCCCGGACCATCATCGGTACGTTGTGCCCGTCGACGTAGCCTATGTATTTGAATCCGAGTTCGTTGACCAGCGCTCCCGGCAGCACGGCGGCGGCGATCGCGTCTTTAAAGGTCTTCGCGGCCCTTCGGAGGCTGTGGCCGACACCCGGCACCGAATCGAGCGTGTCGCCGATCTCTTCCTTCAAGTGATGATAACTCTGGGCTTCCTTTATACGGTTCAGGTAGCGCGTGATCGCTCCGACCGCGGGCGCGATCGACATGTCGTTGTCGTTAAGGATCACGATCAGGCGCGTCTTCAGATGTCCCGCCTGGTTGAGCGCTTCCATCGCCATTCCGCCGGCCAGCGATGAATCGCCGATCAGAGCGCAGACGTGGAAATCCTCGCCCTTCTTGTCGCGGGCGACCGCCATTCCGAGCGCGGCCGAAAGCGATGTCGATGCGTGTCCGGCTCCGAACGTGTCGTACGGAGATTCGTCGCGCTTCAGAAACGGGCTCAAGCCTCCGTACTGTTTGATCGAGCTCATCTCGTCACGCCTTCCGGTCAGGATCTTGTGCGCGTATGCCTGGTGTCCCACGTCCCAGACCAGCCGGTCATTCGGCGTGTCGAAGGCGTAATGCATTGCTACCGCAAGCTCGACGGCGCCAAGCGATGCGCCTGTATGGCCGCCGATCCTCGAACACGTCTCGAGGATGAACTGGCGCACCTCGTCCGCGACCTCCTGGAGATCGCTGACGGGGAGTTCCCGCAGATCTGCGGGCTCGTTGATTTCGGATAAAAATCTCATCTGTGACCCTTTCTTGTTCTGTTGCCCAAGCTTCGCATTTTAACTTGCGGGAAAATAAATGTTAAATCGGGAGATCGGGGGCGAGATTAGTTCGGCCAAAGACGCCGGGGCAGCGTCAAAGCCCCGTACGAAAATATCCAACATTCTTCAGAGAGGTAAAAAGTAATGATATCGATCCAGAGGTTGATCAAGACTGCGACCACAGTTTTCGCAGTAACGCTTTTCAGCACGGCTGTTCTGGCACAGGAGACGGTGCCGAAATCCGGTACCGACACCGTTGAAAAGAAGGAGCGTATCGAGAGGCGTGCGAGGAAAGAGGGTATGCGCCAGATGCGCGGCTTCCACGGAAGGCACGGCGGCCACGGAATGATCCGCGGGATTCGCAAGCTGGAGCTTACGGACGCGCAGAAGTCGCAGATCGAGACGCTTGTCCAGACGCACAGGACCACGAACAAGCCTGCAATGGAAGAGATGCATTCGCTGATGATGAAGCGCCGCGAAGGGACCTTCACGGACGCCGACAAGGCGCGTGCGGAAGAGATCAAGGCGGGAATGAAGGCCTCGGGCGACCAGCTGCGCGCGACGATCCTCGGATTGCTGACGCCGGAGCAGACCCAGAAGCTTGAGCAGATGAAGCTTGAACGACAGGAGCGTATGGAGCAAAGAAAGGAAAGAATGCTCGAGCGCAGGGAAAAGATGGAACAAAGGCTCCGCGAGAAGAAAGAAGCGAAGCCCGTGGATCAATAGACAGATGGAGTTTTTCCTTCAAAAGCCTGCGAGGCTGCCGGGGTGTTCCCGACAGCCTCATTTTTTTTGTCAGGGGAGTTTTTAACCGCAGAGGACGACTCGGAGGACTGAGACGAAAGGACTGAGGACTGAGTGTAAGAGCCGGGACGTTTTTGAGGGCTTGATCGGGACCGTGTCTTCAGATCCATGGACATTGCGCAATGACCATTGATCAATGAGATCCGCGCCATCCGCGCCATCGGCGCCAGAAATCGGTAACCCGAACGCCAGCGATTGTAGCAAAACAAGTTAACCGCCGAGCACGCAGAGAGGGCAGAAGATCGCTGGGACCGTGTCCGAAGCCCAAGCGTCAGCGCGGGCTACCGCGGACAATCGGAACGCGGAGCGCAAGCGACGGGGGGGATCAACCGCAGCGCCCGCTGAGAGCATGGAGAAGAGCCAGGCACGCTTCTTCTCGTTGATCATTCCCAAATGAGCATTGACCAATGAAGAGCCGCGCAGCGACGAGATGATCATTGGCCAATGCGCAATGACCATTGATCGATGAAACGCGCCATCGGCGCCCGATGTTAATAGCATGAACGGTCTCAGACGGTCTTTGGCTCCATAGGAGCCGAATGTCTGTAGCAAGATTCCCCCGTCAATAATCTGGGCTGCGGTAGGAACCCAACAATACCATCATTTTCGCCTCCTTACTGAGACGAGATGCCGGCGCCGCCGACTTGGTATTGGCAGATCTTCAGTGACAAGATTGCTGAATATTATTACTTCTTAAGAACCCGCTTACCTGTGCCATTACACTTACTGTTGCGGGCGCGATTCACGCCATCGAGCATAGATTGTCGTTTTCACTCCTATGATAACCATCCAGATCAGTCCGTTTAGAAACGCACCTGCTAGCATTCCAAAGTCGATTGCAGCCTCGCCATCATCCGCCACGTGAATGATCAAGAAAGCAAATACGGAGATAATCGTACTCCACGGCAAGCCGATGATATAGAGCAATGTGCCGAGTTTTTGAAAGTAGGCAAAGCAAGCTATTCCGAGGTAAATCGCAGAAATAGTAAGGTGAGTAAGCCATTTTGCACTTCTACCTTCCTTTGGGCTCGATTCTCCTATCATTTTCAACATATGCTCATATAGTTTACTTGGCTGACTTGCCTCACATAACTGGTCCAGTTTGAAAGTTAATATACGCGGCCAACTGAAGGTCGGGTTTTTCTTCTTTTGGCGTCTCCATCTCCAGTGCCGTCACGTTGATCAAGGCCCATGCGATCAGTACCGGGAGCTGCAGCGACCGGCCGTCCATTGGCCATCGTCCCGCTTCATAGGAGCGAAATGTCTGAAGTCGCGAAGCGGAACCCACGGAATTCGTCGCAACGGTCGCGCATCGCGAAGCGATTGCGTGATTCGGGACGGCATCCTCCGCCGTTTGCGGGATCTCGCGCTTCGCGCTCAATGCAGCCGAAGGGCTGCTCTAAACAGGACGGTGTCGGGAGCCAAGGATCTCGCGCTTCGCGCTCAATGCAGCCCGAAGGGCTGCTCTAAACGGGACGGTGTCGGGAGCCAAGGATCTCGCGCTTCGCGCTCAATACAGCCCGGAGGGCTGCTCTAAACGGGGCACCGTCGGGTGCCGAAAGCCCTCGCTCGCCGTCCGTTATGTTCCGATCTCCTCCAGAAACTTCGGCAGGTACTCCCGGATCTCGTCTCTCACTCGCCGGAACGCTGCCAGCCGAGTTTTCTCATCACCTTCCACCGCGGCCGGATCTTCAAAGGCGTGATGGATCCGCCGTATTCGGGCGGGGAAGTAAGGGCAAGCCTTCTCAGCGTTGTCGCAGACCGTCAGAACAAAGTCGATCTCTTCACCGGCGAACTCATCTAGCGACTTCGAACGGTTTCCCGATATGTCGATTCCGATCTCCGATAGCGCCTCGATCGCTTCCGGCCGCACGATCGAAGGCTCCGTGCCGGCACTGAACACATCATATGCGTGATCACAGATATGTTTCAACAATCCCTCGGCCATCTGGCTACGGGCGGAGTTCCCGGTGCATAACACGAGTATCTTTTTCCTAGCCACCGACGGCACCCCCTTCGGCTGAAGTTCCGCGGGCGCATTGAAGTACTTCTTCCTTATCCACAACGCCACGCTGACAAGGCCGATCAGGACGGGGACTTCTACAAGCGGCCCGATAACGGCCGCGAACGCCGCACCCGATCCGATCCCAAACACCGCGACCGCGACCGCGATCGCCAGCTCGAAGTTGTTGCTCGCTGCCGTAAATGAAAGCGTGGCCGACTTGCTGTAATCGGCGCCGACCGCCTTGCCCATAGCGAAGCTGACGAAGAACATCACGACGAAGTAGATCACAAGCGGTATCGCTATCCGGACAACGTCGAACGGCAACGACACGATCAGGTTCCCCTTTAGCGAGAACATCACGACGATCGTGAAGAGAAGCGCGATCAGCGTGATCGGAGAGATGGTGGGAATGAACGTGCCCGAATACCATTCCTCGCCTTTCTGCCGCAAAAGGACGAACCGCGTGATGATGCCCGCCGCGAACGGAATCCCCAGGTAGATCGCGACGCTTTCGGCGATCTGTCCGATCCCTATGTTGACGTAGCTGCCCTGCATTCCCAGAAGAGGCGGCAGGAAGCTGAGGAACAGCCAGGCATATGCGCTGTAGAAAAGGATCTGAAATACGGAATTGAATGCGACAAGCCCCGCCGCGTACTCAGTATCGCCGTCCGCGAGCTCATTCCAGACGATTACCATCGCAATGCACCGCGCGAGCCCGATCAGTATCAGCCCGACCATGTACTCAGGCTTGTCGGCGAGAAAAGCGACCGCCAGCCCGAACATCAGCAATGGCCCGATCACCCAATTCTGTATCAGCGAAAGCCCCAGGATCTTCGTATTCCGGAAGACGTCGCCGAGGAGTTCGTACTTCACCTTCGCGAGAGGCGGGTACATCATCAGGATCAGTCCGATAGCGATCGGTATGTTCGTCGTCCCGATCTGGAAGCTGTTGATGACCGACTCGACGGAAGGTATCAGGTAGCCGAGCGCCACGCCGATCGCCATCGCGGCAAAAATCCAGAGCGTGAGGAAGCGGTCGAGAAAGCCCAACCGTCTCACAGGTGTGCAGTTTTCAGGTTTCATTTCCGATTAGACGGCATCGAGTGCCGACCGCAGGTCGTCCAGGATGTCTTCCGTGTCTTCGATCCCGACCGAGAAACGCATCATTCCGTCGGAGATCCCTGCAATCCTGCGAGCCTCGGGACTGAGCGAAGCGTGCGTCATCGAAGCCGAATGCTGGATGATCGACTCGACGCCTCCGAGCGAAGTGGCTATCGAGACCAGCTCAAGCGCGTTGATAAACCGCTTTCCGGCTTCAATGCCGCCGACGTCAAATGCGACCATCCCGCCGAAGCCTCGCATCTGCTTGACCGCATTTGTATAGCCCGGAAGTCCTTCAATCCCAGGATAGAACACATCGGCGACCTTTGGGTGTTCAGATAACATATGCGCAACAGCATATGCGTTCTGATTGTGTTTGTCCATCCGAAGCGCCAGGGTCTTGATCCCGCGCATAACGAGCCATGCTACTTGCGGCGCGATGTTGCCGCCGAAGTACCGCGTGGTCTTCATTCTCGCTTCCTCGACGATCGAACGGTCGCCGGCGAGTATGCCGGCGGTCAGGTCGCTATGGCCGCCGAGGTACTTTGTCGCCGAATGCACCACGAGGTCCGCGCCCAACGCGATCGGATTCTGGTTGAAAGGCGTCGCGAATGTGTTGTCGGCGCAGGTGACGATCCCCCTCTCCTTCGCGATCCCGCAGACCGCCGATATGTCGGTGACGTTAAGGACCGGATTCGAAGGGGTCTCGATCCAGAACAGCTTTGTGTTCGATCTGACTGCTTCTCGGTAGTTCTCCGGATCGGTCGCGTCCACGTATGTGACTTCCAGTCCGAAGTTCTCCGCCAGGTGATTAAGAAGGGAAGTCGTGGTCGAGTACATCGACTCGAGCGCGACGATGTGATCGCCGCTCTTCGCCACCGTAAGGATCGCTGCCGAGATCGCCGCCATTCCGGAAGCGAACGCCAACGCGTCATCGGCACCTTCAAGATCCGCGACGGCTTTCTCGAGCGTTTCCTGGGTCGGGTTTCCGAGCCGTCCGTAATAGAAGCCCGGTTTGACGTGATTATGGATCGCGGCGGCCTCGTCCGCGTTTTCGAAAGCAAATACCGAAGCGTTGTAGATAGGCGCTGAAAGCGCTCCGAAGTTTGCCGAGCGGTCCTCGCCGGCGTGTACGGCCTTTGTGAAAAGGGATCTGTGTTTCATTCTCAATGCCTTGTGGCTTAAGGCGGGGAACAAAGATGGCTCCCGGCCGGGGTGCGCAGAAAGGAGTTTCGTTTGAACGCGATCATATTAAATGAATCTTCCGTTCTACGCACCCGGCCCGGGGTTCAGCAGCAAGCGGTCACGCTCTGGGGTTTGGTTTCCGTTTCACACGCGTTCAGATCGCAGCACTGAGACGCTTCGTCCTTCCTGCCTTCCGTGTCTCCCAGGACGGTGAACACCTCCCAGTGAGCTCCGTCCGGGTCGGCGACCCAGACCTTGTCCTGCAACGCGTAGCAACAGTCGGTCTGTTTCTCTTCCAGCGTAAGAAGTCCCTGTTCCGCCCAGCGCCTCGCGATACTGTCAACGTCCTCGGTCGATGCGACCTGAACGCCCAGGTGCGAAAGCTGTCCGCCTGCGACGACCGTCGACGAGTTCAGGGTCAGATTGAGCGGCGGATCGTTCACATCGAACTTCGCGTAGTCGCTCTTCACTTTCACCGGATCGATGCCGAGCATTTTCTTGTAGAAGTCTATGCTTGAGTTGAGGTCCGACACTTTAAGGGATATATGAGTTTTCATTTATTTAAGCCTCCGTTTGATTTCATATATGCATAAACATATATGTCGAAGCGAATATATTCGCTGAATTGTATGTTGTCAAGACTTTATTTCATATTTTTGGTATTATTTTGCCTATGAAGGGTGAAGACAGGCTTTCGGAAATGGCGGAACTGTTCGCGGCACTGGCGGACAAGACTCGCTTGAGAGTACTTAACCTTATGCGAGAGGACGAGATCTGCGTTTGTTTCTTCTCCGAAGCGCTTGAGGAGAGCCAGCCGAAGATCTCCAGGCACCTTGCAGTATTGCGCAAGGCGGGACTCGTTGAGGCCAGAAGGGACGGCAAGTGGATGCACTACAGCATCGCCGTCCCCGAAGACGAGGAAAAGGCCGCGGTTCTGAGAAGGACGCTTGAGTGGCTATGGTCTGAGGAGGAGATGCGTGCGGACTACGCGCGTCTCGAGGATGCGTGCTGTGCTGTGAACCCGCCGGTGACGATCGCGAGGGCGCCGAAGCCGGAGGCGATCGTGGAGAGGGAGATGACCTTGGCGGAACCCGAGTACGAAGCGGAAGAGATGGAGACGTATCTGCTTTGAGGCGTGTACCCGGGCAGAAACGCGACCGTCAGGGAGCGTGCCGATTGCCCGGACGAACCCCGCCGCGCCCCGTTTAGAGCAGCCCTTCGGGCTGCATTGAGCGCGAAGCGCGAACACTCGCAAACGGCGGAGGATGCCGACCCGGATCGCGTGATCGATTCGCGACTACAGACATTTGGCTCCTATGGAGCCGAAAGTCTTGGGTGCGCCGCGAAGCTTTTAACATTGCGCACCGATGGCGCGCCTCTCACTGGTCAGTGATCATTGAACGTCGACCAGTGAAATGATCCGTGTCCATCTGTGTCCTGCTTCGCTCTGCGTACTCCGCGGTCACTTCCTCCGTTCCCGTCGCTACCGCTCCGGGTACTGACTTCCCCGGAGTGCC
>JAGFIQ010000040.1 GCA_024103495.1 Aridibacter famidurans | reverse complement strand
TGAGAGGAAAGGACTGAGGAACGAGTTTCCGAAGCCCGACTGTCAGGGAGGGCTACTTCGAGGACTGAGAGGAAAGGACTGAGGACTGAGTGTCCGAAGCCTGACCGTCAGGGAGGGCTACTTCGAGGACTGAGAAGAAATGGCCGAGAAAAATGGATTCTGGGAGCCTCAAGGATCAAGACAAGGATACTGGATTGAGTAAATGCTTGAACGTCTGACGGAGATCAGCACGCTCCCCAGCCCCCAGCCCTAAGTCCTCAGTCCTCATAACTCATCACTCATTACTTCTTTTCTATGTGCGGAATAACCGGCTGGACAACTGAAGATCCCGTCAGCGCGCACGGGCCCGAGGACGAGGCACTCCTTTCCTCAATGTGCGGGCGGATCCGCCATCGCGGTCCCGACGACCAGGGAATGTGGCTCGGGGAAGGAGCGGCACTCGGGATGCGGCGGCTGTCGGTCATCGATCTCGAAACCGGAGAACAGCCGGTCACAAACGAATCCGGGAACGTCGTCGCCGTGATGAACGGCGAGATCTACAACTTCCTTGAGGTCCGCGAGGATCTCGAAGGAAAGGGCCACCGGTTCACCAGCCGCTCCGACACGGAAGTGCTCCCGCATCTCTACGACGAATACGGCGAAACCCTTGTCGATCATCTCGACGGCATGTTCGCGTTTGCCCTCTGGGACAAACACCGCAAGCGCCTTTTGATCGCACGCGACCGGTTTGGCGAAAAGCCGCTCTACTACGGCGTTTTCGGGGGCCGCCTCTATTTCGCTTCCGAGCCGAAATCGCTGTTCGCTGACCCGAGGGTTCCGAAGGAGCTCGATCCCGACGCCGCATTCCTTTACCTCTCTTTTGACTACGTTCCCGCTCCGCATTCGATCTACAAGGGAATAAAGAAGCTTCCCGCCGGTCATCTGCTCAAGTGGGAAAGCGGCGAACTTTCGGTCCGAAAATACTGGGATTTGAGTTTCGAGAAGCGAGAGCCTGCGCCTTCGGTGACGGAAGCCGCGGAAGAGATCATCGGGATCCTCTCGGCTTCGGTGCGGCGAAGGCTGGTCGCCGACGTGCCGCTGGGAGTGCTTCTTTCCGGAGGAATCGATTCCTCGACCGTCGCGGCGCTGTCCGTGGAACACAGCGCTTCCAAAGTGAAGACGTTCTCGATCGGATTCGAAGAGGAATCGTTCGACGAATCGTCCCACGCGCGGCTCGTGGCCGATCATCTTGGGACCGAGCATCACGAAGAACGCCTCAGTGTTGAAACCGCGGCCGGATTGGTGGAAGACATAGGCAAGTGGCTCGATGAACCTCTTTCGGACGGCTCGCTCCTGCCTACTTTCTTGCTTTCGAGTTTTGTAAGAAAGCACGTCACAGTCGCACTCGGGGGCGACGGCGGGGACGAGATCTTCGCCGGATACCCTATGTATCTCGGTCACAAGGTCAACAGGCTTTACCGTGCCGTTCCGAAGTTCGTGCGTTCCGGGATCGTCGAACCCGCTATTGCCGGACTAAAGGCGGGGACCGGAAACCTGACCTTCGATTACAAGGCGAAGAGATTCGTGAAGGCGGCCGACCGTGACGACATCGAGCGCCACCATATGTGGTTCGGGTCGTTCTCGATCGAAGAAAAAGCAGACCTGCTGAGCGAATCGTTCTCGGAATCGGTCTCGTTGGACGATACGTACTCGGTCGCCAGAGAACTCGCTAAGGGATGCGACGCGGAGAGCGTGGTCGAGCGGATGCAGTACCTAGATATGAAGCTCTACCTGGCGGAGGACATCCTGACCAAAGTGGACCGCGCCAGCATGGCAGTTTCACTGGAGGTCCGTGCGCCGTTTCTCGACCATAAGGTCGTCGAGTTCGCGGCCTCGCTCCCGGCCGATTACAAGCTCAAAGGCAGAACGTCAAAGTACATTCTCAAGAAGGCGGTTGGAGATCTGCTTCCCGACGAGATCATCAGTCGCCCGAAAAAGGGCTTCGGGATCCCGGTCGCGGAATGGCTAAAGGGACGCCTCAATCCTTTGCTTAACGAGCTGCTGTCGGAAGAGCGGCTGAAAAGCCAGGGCATTTTCGAGCCGGCTTTTGTTTCCCGCCTCGTCGACGAGCACGAATCCGGAAAAGCGAACCACTACAAACAGCTTTGGACCCTCCTCGTTTTCCAGCTCTGGTTGGAAAACTTCCTCTCCTGATAGAACCCGTGTCCTCGGGAGCTTTCCCACTACGTCTATTCATTTGACAAGGTCAAACTCGAGTGTCATCCTCTCAAAGTAAGTAAGCACTTACTTCATTATCGACCAGAAAGGGGCGAGGATTGACCACTACCGCAGACCAAACAATGACGAGAATGCCGGGCGACGAGCGCCGGCAGCAGATCCTTGAGGAGGCCGTGAGGCTTTTTTCGGTTAACGGCTTTCGGGGAACGACGACGAAGCAGATCGCCGCCGCGGCGGGAATCTCGGAGGCGATGGTCTTCCGGCACTTCGCAAACAAGGAAGAGCTTTACGCGGCGATCCTCGATCACAAGGCGTGCCAGCACGATCTCGGCGACCCGCTTGAAGCCGTTTGCGATCCGATAGCGAACAAAGATGACTGGGGCGTGTTTCACGGCATCGCGCTGAACGCGCTCAGAAAGCACCGCGAGGACCAGGATTTCTTCCGACTGCTTTTGTTTTCCGCGCTGGAAGGTCACGAACTCGCGCGTATGTTCTTTGAGAGCTCCGTGACCGGAATGTACGAGGCTCTTGGATCGTACATCAGGGCGAGACAGCAGGACGGCGCGTTCAAAGAACTGGAACCGAAGGCGGTGGTCAGGGCGTTTGTAGGAATGCTGATCCATCATTCGCTGACGACCATGTTGTTCGATCCGGAGCAGAAGATCCTGAAGATGACCGAGGAAGAGGCGGCGCACAATTTCGCGACCGTGCTGCTCGAAGGGATCAAGAAGTAACTTTTGACGAAAACCCGGCCGTGTGCGGCAGTGCCGCCGAAGCCGGGTGCTTTTATCCGATATCATGAAATTCTCCAAATCATTCTTGGCGCTTGCGATAGCGGCTGTTGCCGCCTTTGGCGCCGCGTGCGGGAGCTCTTCGGCGAACGATGCGAATACCGCGAACACGGCCGAGGAAGCCGGTCCGGTCGTTGTGAAGACGGCCGTGGCAAAGGTCGAACAGATCCCGACCTATTTCGAGGCGACAGGAACGCTTGCGAGCGACGCCGAATCGAACGTCGCGCCGACCATCGGAGGGAAGATCGCGCAGGTCAATTTCGACGTGGGAAGCTACGTGAAGAAAGGCGACGTGCTTGTCCGTATGGACGCGCGCGACGCCGAGATACGGCTTCAGCAGGCGCTTTCGCAGCTCGAGCAGGCGAAGAAAGCGGTCGACCAAGCGGAAGCGGGAGTCGATCAGGCCGTCGCGAACCTTCGTCAGACGCAGGTCCGGCTCGGGGTTCGGGACGGCGAGACATTCGATATCGAGGACTTCTCGCAGGTGATCTCCGTGAGGGCGCAGCTCAAGCTTGCCGAGGCGGAATTGAAGCGGTTCGAGGCTTTGCTTGAGACCGGCGACGTATCGAGATCGGCTTATGACCAGAGGCTTTCGCAGAGGGACTCGCTTCTCGGCCAGCTTCGCGAAGCGCGTTCGAACGCCGCGGTAGCGATCCGCGCGATCAACACAGCTGAGGCGGGCGTGAAGACGGCTCGTACGCAGGTAGCCAACGCGAAAGCGGCGGTAGGAACCGCGGAGGCGCAGGTCGCACAGGCGAGGAAGAACGTCGCCGACAACACGATACTTTCTCCGATCAGCGGATACGTTTCCGAGAGGAATGCCGACCCCGGCGAATACATCTCGCCGAACCAGCCGAACGCGAAGCTCGCGACCATCGTCAGGACGGCGGTGCTTCGGCTGAAGATCGAAGTTCCCGAGCAGTCGATCGCAAAGGTCGCGGTCGGGCAGAGCGTTTCCGCGCAGGTCTCGGCGTATCCGGACAGAAGCTTTGCGGGGACGATCGTCCGGAAGCTCCCGAGCCTCAATCCGCAGTCGAGAACGCTTACCGTGGAAGCCGAGATCGACAATCCGGGAGGACTTCTGAAGCCCGGCCAGTTCGCGACAGTGCGGATCACGCAGTCAAAACCCGCGCCGGCCGTGATGATCCCTTCGGCGGCGGTCCGCGCGCTCGGCGAAACGAACGTCGTGTACGTCATCAAGGACGGTGTCGCGAACGAGCGCCTCGTCCAGGTAGGACTTCTGGAGAACGATCTCATTGAGATCAAACAGGGCGTTTCCGAGAACGAGGTCGTCGCGGTCGACAATCTCGACAAGCTCGGCGACGGGGTGATCGTCGCGCAGTGAAGGAGTTCCAAGTTCCATATTCAAAGTGGGGACCTGAATTTCTCGGATGTAAATTTTGTTTGAGTGAGGGTGCGGAGAAAACTTGAACATTGAATGGTTGTTAAGACCGTGTTCAGCTCGTTCTCCGATATCCGCTTGTAGCGGTTGTGGGAGACACCGCCCGGTATATTTGCCGGTTGGCTTTAGAAAGGTCCGGCCAGGAGGCCCACGACGATGGCAAGGATCGAAAGTATTGAGGACCTGAAGGTTTGGAAGTGCGCTCGCGAGGTCGTGAATCTGATCTACGACGCTACCGACAAGGACGATTTCGCACGAGATTTTGCACTTAAGGACCAGATACGAAGGTCGGGAATCTCGGTAGTTTCGAACATAGCAGAAGGATTTGAGAGGGATGGCAATAAGGAATTCCTCAATTTTCTGTCTATTGCAAAGGGATCATGCGGCGAAGCTCGCGCACAGCTCTATGTCGCTTTAGATAGGGGCTATGTCTCCAGATATGAGTTTGAAGCGATCGGATCCAGGCTTAAAGAGACCAGCCGGATGATTTACGGTCTGATCCGATATTTGCGCAACTCTGATTACAAAGGATCGAAGTTCAATTGAAGAAGCGATTTTCGAATCCCGACTCTCCCTTGGATTTCGAAGCCGGTTCCTTACTTGGAACCTCGAACCTGAAACTTGGAACTTCAAGCGCGTAGCGCTTGCGTATTATGCAGTGGCTAGCCGAAATTTGCGTTAAAAGGCCCGTTTTCGCGACGATGCTGATCCTTTCGCTCGTCGTTGTAGGGGCATTCTCGTTCTTCTCTCTCGGGGTCGATCTGTTCCCGAAAGTGGACTTCCCGACGATCACGATCACGACCGTGAATCCCGGCTCGTCTCCCCAGGAGATCGAGACGGAGATCACCGAGAAGATCGAGGAGGTCGTTAACACCGTCAGCGGCATCGACGAGCTTCGCTCGACATCGCTCGAGGGCGTAAGCCAGGTGTTCGTCCAGTTCATCCTCGAGAAGGACGTCAACATCGCCGCGCAGGAGGTCGAGAACCGGGTCCAGCAGGCGATACCTAACCTGCCTGAGACAGCCGAACAGCCGACGGTGCTAAAGCTCGATTCCGATGCCGCGCCTGTGCTCCGGATCGTTGTGTCCGCGCCCGACAGCCTCCGCGAGGTCACGGAGATAGCGAAGAACCAGGTCAAGGAGCGGATCGAATCGATCAACGGCGTGGGCCAGGTCCAGATCGTCGGCGGACGAGAAAGGCAGATCAACGTCTGGGTTGATCCCGACAAGATGCGCGCCTTCAACGTCACTCCTGCGGAGGTGACCGGCGCCGTCCGGGTGCAGAATCTCGAATTTCCCGGGGGTCGCGTTGACGAAGGCGCGGTCGAGCGGAACATCCGTACGCTCGGAAAGGTGCGCGATGTCAAGGACTTCGAGGAGGTCGTCGTTGCCAACCGCGGCGGATACGAGGTAAAGGTCAAGGACATCGGCTCAGTCGAGGACGGTGCCGAAGAGCTGCGCTCGCAGTCGTTTCTGAACGGGAAGCCGGCAGTCACTCTGATCGTTTCAAAGCAGTCGGGAGAGAACACCGTCGCGGTTGCCGAGGCTGTGAAAGAGACGCTTGCCGAGATCGAGCCCGACCTACCGAAGGACTACAGGCTTCAGATCATCGGCGACAACTCGATCTTCATCGAGAACTCGCTGGAAGCGATCGAAACTCACCTGATCGAAGGAAGTATCTTCGCCACGATCGTCATCTTCCTCTTTCTCTGGAATTTCAGGTCCACGCTGATTGCCGCACTCGCCATCCCGACTTCGATAATCTCGACGTTCGGGCTGATGTACGTGATGGGCTACACGCTGAACTCCATCACCATGCTTTCGCTGACCCTAATGGTCGGTATCGTCGTGGACGACGCGATCGTAGTACTCGAAAACATCTACAAGTTCATCGAGGAAGAGGGAATGTCGCCGTACCGCGCGGCGATCGAAGGCACAAGGGACATCGGCCTTGCCGTACTCGCGACGACGTTCTCGCTGCTTGCGGTGTTCATCCCGATCGGATTCATGGGCGGCATCGTCGGCCGGTTCATGTCCTCGTTCGGCCTCACGTCTGCGTTCGCGATCGGCGTTTCGCTGATCGTCTCGTTCACGCTGACGCCTATGCTCGCGGCGAGGATAATCAAGTGGAAAAGACCGGAAGACTCCGAAAGTGCTGAGAACAAAGGACTGAGGACTGAGGAAGAGGAAGCTTCTGTCCAGGCAGAGGTTGACGGCGAAAACGGCATGCCTCTCAGTCCTCAGTCCTCAGTCCTCAGTCCTTCCGAAGACGATCTCAGTCCTCAGTCCTCAGTCCTCACTCCTTCCGAGGCTTCCGAGGATATCCACCGCACCGGCGAGATCGGCGCAGGCAAGAAGAGCAAAGAAGGACGCGTGTACAGCGCGATCGATCGCGTTTACACAAAGATGATCGTCTTCTCCATGAACCATCGATGGGTCATCCTCGTTTCCTGCATCGCCGTCGTGCTCAGCATTGTTCCGCTTTTCGCTTTCGTGGGCAAGAACTTCCTGCCTGTCGACGACCAGTCGCAGTTCGAGGTTCAGCTCAGGACGAATGAAGGCACTTCCCTTCAGGCGACGACGGTTCTGATGGAGCGGATCGCCACCGACCTTCGCAAGTTCGAAGGCGTGACCGATACGTTGATCAACGTCGGCGGAGGCCAGGCTCAGGCCGTCAATGCCGGCACGATCTACGTGAAACTCACCGACATCGGAGACCGTACGAAGTCGCAAGAGGAATTGATGATCGACACCCGGCAGCTTCTCGCGGAGAAATATCCGCCCGAACTGCGAGTCGGCGTTCAGCAGGTCCAGGCTTTCTCCGGCGGCGGTTTCCGAAACGCAAACGTTCAGTTCTTTATCGGCGGGCCCGATCTGGCGCAGCTAGAACAGTATTCGAAAACGCTGGTCGATGTGCTCAAGAAGAACCCGGACGCGGTTGACGTCGATTCGACCTTGATCAGCGGCAAGCCCGAGATCCAGCTCCAGGTGGACCGCGAGCGCGCCGCCGATCTCGGTGTCCGAGTCGGCGATGTTTCGCAGGCCCTCAACATTCTCGTCGCTGGCCAGCAGGCGACGACCTTCAACGAAGGGACCGAACAGTACGAGGTCCACGTCCGCGCCCAGAACGCGTTCAGGAGCGACGTCGAAAGCCTCCAGCGACTGATTGTGCCTTCTTCGAAGGTGGGCTGGGTCACACTCGACCGGGTCGTGAATGTGAAAGAGGGAACGGGGCCGGCCTCGATCGACAGGATCAACCGTCAGCGCCAGGTCACGATCCTCGCGAACACAAGGCCGGGAGGATCGGCAGTCGTCATTCAGGACGACCTCAACAAGGCGGTTGAAAGCCTGAACCTTCCGAGCGAATACGTCGCGGGTTACGTCGGTCAGTCGAAAGAGCTCCAGAAGGCCGGGTTTTACTTCCTTCTCGCGATCGTGCTTTCGTTCATCTTTATGTACATCGTGCTCGCGGCGCAGTTCGAGTCGTTTATCCACCCGATCACGATCCTTCTGACACTGCCCATCGCGATACCTTTCGGCATCGTGTCGATCCTGATAGCCGGGCAGACGATCAACATCTTCTCGGGTCTGGGGCTCCTGCTTTTGTTCGGCGTCGTGAAGAAGAACGCGATCCTTGTGATCGACCACACTAACAATCTTCGGGCGAAGGGAATGGACCGGTACGACGCGATCATCAAGGGTAACCGCGACCGCCTGCGGCCGATCCTTATGACCACGATCGCTCTGATCGCCGGAATGATGCCGCTCGTGCTTTCGTCCGGGGCGGGCGCGGGTACGAACCGTTCGGTCGGCGTGCTGATCGTCGGCGGGCAGGCGCTGTGCCTGCTTCTGACCCTGCTGGCGGTCCCCGTTTTCTATTCGTACTTTGACGATCTCGGCAACCTGCGGATCTTCCGAAGAATGACCTCGGGAATGCAGGTCGTCCGCAGGAAGGCCGCGCAGACGGCGAGCTCGGTGGTCAATTCGATCAACAAGGGCTAGGGACCTATGTTCATAGGACATTACAGCGTAAGCCTTCTGGCAAAGAGCCGCGACAAGAGCATCCCGCTTTGGGTGCTGTTTATCGCGGTTCAGCTTGTCGATGTCCTTTGGGCGATCTTCATATTCACGGGGCTGGAGAAGGTGCGGATCGTGCACGGTTTCACGAAGACCAACCCGCTCGATCTTTATTACATGCCCTACACACATAGCCTTGTCGGCTCTGTCTTTTGGGCCATCGCGGCGCTTCTGCTTTATCTGCCCTTCAGAGGACGGTCCGGGCACGGGAAGTTCGTCGCCCCATTGATCGTTGGCGGAGCGGTCTTGTCGCACTGGTTTTTAGACTTGGTCGTTCACGTGCCGGATCTGGCGTTGTATGACAACACGCTAAAGATGGGATTCGGGCTGTGGAACTATCCGATCGTGGCGCTCTTGCTTGAGCTGGGCCTGGTCTTGTTCGGGCTTGTCGCGTATATGCGCGCGACGAAGCCCGTCTCGAGCGTCGGCACTTACGGGATGCCCGTGCTGATGCTCCTGGTAGCGGGGCTTCAGATGTACGTCTTTTTTGGTCCCGATCCTTCCGGGCCCTCCGCAATGGCGCTCACGGCGATCGCTTCATACTTCGTGATCGCAGCAGCCGCAGGATGGCTGGAGCGGAAGAGGGTATGAATAGTTTTCCCCATTGCCATTGAAGGGGTTTGGTTTTTATGTTCACGCAATCATATTTGTCGAAATTGGTCCTTTCGGGTCTTGTCGCCGCGATTTCGATCGCCGGCGCCTTGTCGGTGTCCGCTCAGACGCCTACGCCTACGCCGACGCCGCAGGACGTGCAGCCGGAAAAGCTCGAAGGAGTCCCCGAGGTCGCTCCCGGGTTCGAAGTTCAAGATGAGAGGCTGCCGGACCTTGGCCGCGTAGGGGTCGATCTGATGTCGCAGAAGTCGCTGGCGCTTCAGGAAGCGATCATACGCGCGCTGGAGAACAACAAGGACATCGAGGTCTCGCGTAAGGACGTGTTGATAGCCGAGTTCGATCTTAAGGCATCGAGAGGTTTCTTCACGCCCACGCTAACCGGCACGGCGTACTTCGAGCGGGCGGAGACCCCGAACGTCAGCGTCTTTTCGCCGCAGCTTTCGACGACGGCGGACAATTACGTCGCGGACATCGAGTACAAGGGATTCATTCCCAGCTTCGGGACCGTCTACACGGCGGGTTTCAAGAACCGGAAACAGTCGAGCGACAATCCGCTCTCGATACTTCGGCCGCAATACGACGCCTCGTTCCAGTTCAGGCTCGTCCAGCCGCTGTTCCGCGGCAGGAAGAGCGACGAGCCCCGGCGGCAGATCGAGATAGCCAAGAAGAACCTGTCGCTGACGGACAAGCAGTTCAGGCAGCAGGCGATCGATGTCACTGTCGCGGTGCAGAAGGCTTACTGGAACCTGACCTTCGCGCTCCGGAACCTTCAGGTGCAGCGCGACGGTGTCCGCGACGCCAAGGAACAGCTCGCACATAGCAGGCGGCTCGTCGAAGAAGGCGTGCTGGCGCCGATCGACGCCGTCGCGGTACAGACTCAGGTTGCGAATCTGGAGCAGAACGTCTACTCCGCGCTGGAGCAGGTTAATGCGGCGGAGAACCTTCTGAAGAACCTGATCGCGGAAGACAGCCGGGATCCGCTCTGGAACGAATCGCTTGTGCCGACGGACCGCGTGGATCTGAAAGAGCCCGTCACGACGCTCGAAGAAGCTTTGCAGACGGCGATGCGAAACCGCATCGAGATCGACATTCTCGACGTCGCGACGGAGATCAATGAGTACGACAAGCGGTTCTACAAGGAACAGCTGGAGCCGGAGATCAGCTTCACCGCGAGCTATACGTCTTCGGGGATCGCGGGAAGTCCGAACCCTGACGCGCTTTCTATATTTTCGAACTCGGCCTCGACCGAAAGGCTGAACCAGGTGATCAACCGCGTGAACACGCTGGATCCGAACCTGCCGCCGATCGACCAGCTTCCGATCCCTCCGGCGAGGACCGTCCCGGAGAGCTTTATCGGCGGCTACAACGGCGCGCTCGGGGACGTCTTGAACAGCCGCTATCCGACGTTCCGGGTCGGGCTGACGTGGATCTGGTCGCCGGACGACAGCGCGCAAAGGGCGCTGCTCGGTAAGAGCCTCGTGCAGAGCGACAAGCTTCGTGTTCAGCGAGAACAGCTCGAGCAGGCGATCCAGGTCGATGTGAGGAACTCGCTTCAGGCAATACGGACCGCGAAGGCAAGGCTTCGGTCGGCGGCGATCTCGCGCGAGAATTCGGAGCGCGAGTACGAGTCGGAAAGAAGAAAGCTGGACGCCGGGCTTTCGGACATTTACAAGGTGCTCGAACGGCAGACGGCGCTGATGAACGCGAGAAGCGCGGAGCTCCTTGCCCAGACGGAACTGAACAAGGCGATCACGGACTTCCAGCGCGCGACGGGCAGGTCACTCGAGGAAAACGACGTGGAAACGCGTTTGAAGAAGTGAGGACGGTGAGCGGTGAAGAGAAGGGACGGGGCTTGTCCCCGTCCGCCCGGTCAATAGTGCTGAGTACTGAGAGATGAGTGCTGAGCCGGGCCGCGGACGGCCAGCGACAAGCTGAAGCTTATCGGACATCCGTTTAGAGCAGCAGTTTGCGCTGCCGAGGTACCGCGAACTTCAGTTTGCCTCGCGCGAACGCGCGGAGGTTCGCGGACCGCTCGGGCCGCATGCGGCCCGTGACAAGCTGAAGCTTATCGTACAACCGTATAGAGCAGCCCTGCGGGCTGCATTGAGCGCGAAGCGCGAACCGCTGGAACTTTGAACCTGGAACTTGGAACTACTTGGAGGTACCCCTCCCTGACAAGTCGGGCTTCAGACACTCAGTACTCATCTCTCAGCACTTGGTACTCGCAACCACGCGGGCGGGGACGCCCGGGGTCCAATCCGCTCCCTGCTCACTGCTCACAGCTCACCTCAAGCGTCATCCCGTCTTTCGCCTCCACGATCTCGCAGCCCGGGCGAGCCCGCTCAACCACCGATTCAAAGATCACTTCGTCCCACTCGGGATAGAGGTGCGTCAGCACCGTCCGCTTCGCTTTCGAGTATCTCGCCAGAAATACAGCTTCAGACAGTTCCAGGTGCTTCTCGACCGGCTTGTCCTTCACGAACGAACACTCCATCAACAGAAGATCGGCGTTCCGGGCGAACGCGCCGAGCGGCTTCGAGAATCCGGTGTCGCTCGTGTACACGAAAGAAAGATCACCGTCCGCGATCCTGATCGCGCGGCTTTCCGGAGTGTGCGGGGTGTCGAACGTCCCGGCGATAACACCCGCGATGATCTCGAACTGCTCAAGCGGCTCGACTTCCACAATTTCAACGGGAAACGGCTGATCGAACAGCCTGTAGTTGTTCGAGTCGTTGAACGCATTGAGGAGCGCCCCCAAACCCGATGGTCCGTAGATCTTCAGAGGTTTTGCCCTTTCCAGCGTCTGAGGCGCGTACTTCGTCGAGAAAAGAAAAGGCGCGAGACCGCCTACGTGGTCGAGGTGAAAGTGCGAGATCCAGATCGCGTCAAGTCCCGGCCAGTCGAGCCCTTCCTCGGCCATTCGCTGCGTAGCCGTGGGACCGCAGTCGAGGAGAAGTGTTCCGCCCGAGGTCTCAAGCCAGTAAGCGGAACTCGAACGCGCCGGATGCGGCACGGAAGACCCGGCGCCGAGGATGGTAAGACGCATAAGGGAAATGATAGGGAAGAGTGCCGGAAAGTAAAAAGGAAAAGGTAAAAAGTAAAAAATTAGCTACTGGACGCCCCTTAAACACTCGACCGCCTGTACATTTCGCACAATTGTCTTTTTTACTTTTTACTTTCGACTTTTTACTTTTTCCCTTTTACTTTTCTACAATTCTCCCAATGCCAGATACCCAACTAGATGTTCTCGGCGTGTTCGCCCATCCGGACGATCTCGAACTCACCGTCGGCGGGACGATGCTGAAGCTGAAATCGCTCGGATATGTAACGGGTGCGCTCGATGTGACCCGCGGCGAAATGGGGACGCGAGGCACTCCTGAGGGACGCGCCGAAGAGGCCGCCGCCGCTGCGGAGATCCTCGGGCTCTCGGTCCGGGAGAATCTCGAGCTCCGGGACGGTCACGTATTTTGCGACGACGATTCGCGGCGAAAGATGGTTCGCGTGCTTCGAAGGCTTCGCCCGAAGGTGATCTTCACCCACCAGACAGGCGACCCGCATCCGGATCACGACCACATAGCCCAGCTTGTCCGCGAATCCGCGCGCCTTTCATCGATGCAGAATTACGACCGCGAGACTGGGCTCGAGCGGCTGAAGGTGCCGATGGTCGCCCATAACATCTTTTCGCGAAACGTACGGCCTTCGTTCATCGTCGATATCTCCGACTTTCACGAACAAAAGATGGACGCGATCCGCGCCTACGCCTCGCAGTTCCACGACCCGAATTCCAACGAGCCCGAAACGCGCCTGACCGACAAGCGGTTTCTCGAAGACCTGTCCAACCGCTCGAAATACTTCGGCTCGCTGATCGGGGTCGAGTCCGGCGAGCCCTTCTTTGTCCGCGAGGCGCTGAACATACCCGATCCCGTCGATCTGCTTACGAGAACTATGAACCTGTATTCCTGACACAAACCCCGCGAGCTCTCCGCGTTGTCCTTTGAAAAGGGCGGACGCCCGTACTACATCAACGGATTTTTAAGGAGAAGCAAAATGAACCCTGCACAGACAACACGCGAAGAGATCCCGCCGCAGGCGGTTATCATCCAGATGGCTTTCGGCTATGTTCTTTCACAGGCGCTATCCGTAGCTGCCAGGCTCAGGGTGGCCGATATCCTGGCCGACGGCGCGAAGACCGCCGACGAGATCGCGTCTGACGCAGGGGCGCACGGGCCATCTGTTTTCAGAATGATGAGGGCGTTGGCGAAAGCCGGCATATTTGTCAGGGACGAAGGAGGAAGATGGTCGAACACGGTTCTTTCCGAATATCTTCGCTCCGACCATCCGGACTCAATGCGTGGGATGGTCCATATGATCTGCGACCGCGAGCACTGGATACCGCAGGGAGACCTCGAGCATTCGGTCCGGACGGGTGAATGCGGTTTCCAACATACTTTCGGCAAGCCGATCTTCGACTATTTTGGCGAACATCCTGAAGCGGCAGCGATTTTTGACGAGGCGATGACGAGCCTTTCGACGACCGTCGGCAAGGCGGTGGCCGAGGCATATGATTTTTCGGGCGCAGCGACGGTCGCTGATGTGGGCGGCGGCCACGGGATCCTCCTGTCATCGGTTCTGAAGGCGAATCCTGAGGCGAACGGCATTCTGTTCGATCAGCCGCACGTGGTCGCCGGCGCCTCTGTCCCCAAACGCGAAGGCGTCGCGGAGCGGACCCGGATAGTCGAAGGCGATTTCTTCACTGAGGTTCCCGTCGAAGCGGATGTCTACCTTATGAAGCACATAATCCACGACTGGAACGACGAGGAATCGGTGTCGATCCTCTCGAACGTTGCCGCGAGCGCAAAACCGGGCTCGAAGGTACTGCTTGTCGAATCGATCGTGGAAGATGAGGACGTGCCCTCGTTGAGCGGGATAATGGACCTGAACATGCTTGCGATGACGAGCGGCCGCGAACGAACCGCCGGCGAGTATGCGGACCTCCTTCAGCGTTCGGGATGGGAATTCCGGCGCGTGATCCCGACGCATTCACCTATGCAGATCGTGGAAGCGGTGAGACGGTGAGCCGTTTAGCCTGCGCACTTGCGCGCGGGACCGTAAGCCGGGCCGCATGCGGCCCGCGACAAGCTGAAGCTTATCGGACATCCGTTTAGAGCAGCCCTCCGGGCTGCATTGAGCGCGAAGCGCGAACCCCCTCAGACGCCGGAGGATTCCGATCCGGATCACGCAATCGCTCCGCGACTCCGGAATGGGTATGCAGATCCGAGCGCTACAGACCTGCCGTCGTTATGCGACTGTCAACCGAAACTCAGCGCCCACGGGATTCTTGAAGGAAGTTCCGTAGGGACGGCAGGTCTGTAGATCGCGGGACCCCAATGAAAATCGGAGCCGCGTAGCGGCGGCATATCTTCCGGCAGGGTCTCTGACGATCGGGCTGCTGCACACAATTCCAAGTTGAACTCTGCAACAGGATTTCCTTCCTGGTTTCCTCCGTTTTCTAGACCTTTTGGCGTTTCCAACTAAAAAACGATGGAACACCGTCTCGATTGGTGCGTGTTCATCGTTGCGATCCTGTATCGCATGGGAGGAAACAATGATGGGTCTCAAATTCCGCATTTCAATGGCGATCGCGACCTGCGTACTCGGGGTCTCAGTTACTTACCTATTCCAAACCTGGTTCATCAGTTTTGAAGAAATTCGCGGCGGCAAAGGCTCCTTGTGCGGCACTTGGTCGCTGTTTCAGGATTTCGAATCAGCAGACGGTGAAAAGGTCGAACTCCTCTTCGCTTACTTTTTCGAGCCGGAAGGGGATGCCGAGAAATGTTTTAATGAGAAAATCTCGGATCCCGCCAATGTCGTTCTCCAAAGCCAGAATCTTAGCCCAGGTGGAAGCCCTGAGATCCGAAGGGTCGTAACAAAGCGAATCGTCTTTCATGAAGGGAGATTTGCGCCAGTCTATTCGATCATTCTGCTTAATAACGATCAGATAGTCATCATCAATTCGACCTCCCTGCGTCACGCAGAGTTGTTTGAAGATCAGCGAACTCGGGAACTCCGTTGAGAACGCCATATTCTACGGATTGTCTGGAAAGCGAGCTGCCGACTGTGATTTGTTGAACCGCCTTCTCGAACGAACTCTTACAAAGCCTCAGTATCGACGTGCTAGAATCCCGGCGTGAAGACAGGGCCTTACAAACTGTCTGCGATCCTCCCGATAATGAGCATATTGCCCGTGACGGTCTCCGCCGAGGTAATGGACAAGGAGCTGACTGTTCCGATGATATGGCAATCTCTCGCCATCGGATTGGGCTTGTGCATTCTTTTCGCTGCAGTATGGCGCTGGCTTCTCCCCGTTTCTTATCTGTTCACATCAATGCCGCTGGCCTTCGCGTGGATCGAGTGGTTTGATCCTTCAGTTGGACCCGCAATCGCTCAAGAAGCCGGTCCTGACTATGGTGTTTACGTAACGGCAGCGATACTTATCCTTCAGGTCTGCTTTATTGCCTCTTGGTACCTTGCGACACGCTTCTCTTTTGTAGCGTTCGTTCTGCGCGGACGGGAGGCAACTTCTTTCTCGGTGGCCGTGAAGGACCTCGTCTTCGCCCTGCTACTCTTTTTGATCACTTTGCTGGGACCAGTGAGCAGCTTCGGACCGGGCAACGCGATTTGGGTATCCCCTCCGATTCTCTTCGCTGCAGCGTTTCTAGTGTTTGCTGTTTGGAGAACTCGAGGGTTGTTCAGCGGCGGTTAGGCTTTACGCAAACCTAAAAGATCGATGTAATGAACTGCAATTGAAAGCTCGGTGTTTCCTTGGACTTTCATCCTTGGACCTGGAACTCGCCCAGGTAGCCCTCCCTGACGGTCGGGCTTCGGACACTCAGCAGTGATCTCTCAGTACTCAGCGCTTTTTGACCGGGCGGGCGGGGACGCCCGCGGTCCAATCCGGCTCCCTGGTCCCTGACATTTGTCCCTTTCGCTCCTTTCCATATAATCAACAAAAACAACAAGACCTATCGAAAGGAGACCTATGAAGACCCAGACTCTAAGCTTTTCGACTGCCAACGGTGACACGACGGCCTTTTGCGCATTGCCCGATTCCGTCAGCGATAACACTCCGGCCGTCATTCTTATCCAGGAATGGTGGGGCCTGAACGATCACATAAAAGACATCGCGGGACGCTATGCCGACGAAGGGTTTATCGCCATCGCGCCGGACCTGTACAGAGGCAAGCTCGCGACGAACCCCGACGAGGCCTCGAAAATGATGGCCGATCTCGCGATCGAGGACGGGATCGACACGATCCGCAACGCTGTCGCGAAAGCAGAAGAAGAGTTCGGGAACGATGGATTCGGCATCTCCGGCTATTGCATGGGCGGGACGTACGCCCTTCGCGCGGCGTGCGAGGTGGACGGGATCGAGGCGTCGGCGCCTTTTTACGGAGACATCCCGCCGGAAGACGTCCTGAAAGATCTGGATGTGCCCGTGCTATTCACTTCGGGGCTGAAGGACGCCTGGATCAATCCCGAAAAGGTCGGCCAGCTGGAGGCGATAGCGGAAAGGTACGACCTGCCGGTCGAGATCCTAAGGTACGACGCGGACCACGCCTTCTTCAACGACACCCGGCCGGAGGTTTACGACGAAGATGCGGCAAAGGACGCGTGGGGAAAGGTGCTGGCGTTCTTCCGTGAAAATTTGTAGTCAAACAGGGATGAAGGGGGTGAAGGAGATTACCCTTTTTTAATTTCGCGACCCGAGTGTCCGTTGGACAGCGCGAGTCGAAGACGCTTCCTAGACGCCTTTTCTTTATCTCCTTCATCCCTGTTCAATCATCCTCTTGAGCTCGGGTTCCGTCGGCAACGAGGTCCTCGCGCCGACCGCCCTGCACTTCAAAGCCGCCACCGCGTTCGCCGAGCGAGCCGCGTCTTCCACCGACATTCCTTTCAAAAGCCCGTAGATAAGCCCCGCGCGATACGAATCGCCCGCGCCGGTCGTGTCCTTGCATCCGCCCGGGACCACGAAGCCGCCGCTCTCGAAGAACTCGCCACCGCAGTAAACAAGCGAACCTCTGTCGCCGAGGGTGACTCCCGCTACCGGACAGCCGTACTTTTCATTCAGTTTCGCAAGCCCGGCCCTTTTGTCCTCCTCGCCGGTCGCCTTCAGGATGAAGTCCGACGAACCGATCAGGATATCGACGAGCGGTAGCAGTTCGTCTATACCCTCAAATACATTATCTATGTCGATCGAGACGATCGTCCCGTGCGCCTTCGCCTCGCGCGCGAGCCGTATGCAGGCCGCCGTGTCGTGAGGCGTGAAGTGAAGCACCTTCCCGATCCGCGCCGCTTCAATTGGTGCTTCTTCCTCGGAATATGCGAGTTTCGGATCGCGCTTCCAGATCACCGTGCGCTCGCCGTTGCGTTCGTCGATCACGATGAACGCTATTTGCGTCGCGGCGCCCTCGATCTGCTCCGCGAACCTCACGTCGACGCCTTCGTCAGCCAGCGAGGAGATCCCGAACTCGCCCGTCGGCTCTTTTCCGAATCGACCGGCGTAGGCGGTCCTCATCCCTAGCCTCGACAGCCCGACCATCGCGGTCGCGATCTCGCCGCCGGCCAGCTGGGAATAATCGCTGAGCTCGACCTTTGAATCGAACTCTGGATATTCAGGGACCCGGATCAGGAAATCGACCGCATTGGTCCCGAAACCGACGCAGTCGAACTCGCGGTCGTCACGAAGATCGAAGGGGAATCTCATCTGCTCTTCTTGGCCGGACCCGGATAAAGGCCCGCCGGGGGTATGTCCTTGCAAAATGCCGAATAATCAAGGTAGATTCTAAACTGCGCTTCGGCCTCAGCCAATCGAAGCGCCCTTGAGTTTACAAACGAAAATTGGAGAAGACAAAAATGCCGACTGCCATTTGTCCCGAATGCGACGAGGAAGTGTACGTAGACGCGGAAGCCGAACAGGGAGACGTTTTCACTTGTGACGAATGCGGCGAGGAACTGGAGGTCGTCGGGCTGGATCCGATCGAGCTGGATCCTTACGTGGGCGACGAGTTCGAGGATTTCGACGACGAGGAAGAGGACGAGTTCGACGATTTCGACTGACCGGGCGGCGGCCGTTCAGTCCTTGTCGGCCAGCGAGAAGCCCGATTTGTTCTGTTTGATCTGAAATCCGCTCGCGGATTCGATGTGCACCCGGTAGAAGCGATTCTGCCGGGTTTCCTTTTCGGCCGGATAGAACGCCAGCGCGTAGGAAGCCGTGATCTCTTCGGCAAGCGCCCGGAACAGAGGCTCGAAATCCTTCTCTGTGGCGTAGAACGATCTTCCGCCCGTCCTCTCGATCAAACCGCTCGCCTCGAGAAGCGTCATCAACGGTTTGGTCGATCCCGAAAGCCTCGAGAACGAAGGAAGGATCACCGCGTACACGCTGGTCTCGGCATCGTTCGCGCGCTCGATCACGGTCGAAGGCGAGACCGTGTCGCCGACCGGATAGCCGTCGGTAATGACGATAACCACCCTCTTCGGTATGCGGTCGCGGATCATCGAAGGCGATTTCTTCCTGAGCATCCTGACCGCCTCGTCCACCGCGTCGTAGGCGTGCGTCGATAGCCCGTCCTGATCCTTCAGGATCTTCTCGAAACTCTGCCTGAGCTTCTTCGGCTTGTTCGTGAACGACTGGACGGTCTTCACCTCCATCCCGAAGGTAGTGATCGCGAAGTAAGAGTTATAGTCGGCGAGGCGGTCCACGAAAGTCTGCATCGCGTTGCGCAGGTCGACAAGCTCTTCGCGGGTGATGCTGCCCGACACGTCCAGAGCGAACACGACCGAAAGCGGCCTGTCGGCGTCGTTCTTCTTTATCGGTTTGAAGAAATCGATCTTGCGCTTCTCGCCTTCGACATACAGGCTGAACTCCTGTGCCTCAAGCCCGCGCACGGGATTGCCCTGTTTGTCTGTCACCGAAACCTCGAACGAGACCAGGTCGGTGTCGATCCGGATCACCTCATCGCCGTCCTGCGCCGCGGAAAATGAGGCCAGGATCACGCACGCCGCCACGCACAGGAGCGCGCGTAGGCACCGGCGGGCCGGCAGTAGCGATGAGGTAATGGCTCTCATACAGTTCAGGGGATCGATCTGCAGGTCATTAAATTATAGACCATCGCCCGTCGGGTTCAACGATTTCCTTGTGTTTGCTTTTGCGGACGGGCATCTTGTATGATTCCCAAGGTTTTTACAGGACTTATGCAAAGCGCTATTCGATCCGATAACGACAATGACTGACCGGGCTTGAACAACCTGACTTGTTCAATGCCTTTCGTTTGTCTGATCGAAAGGCGTTTTTTATTTTCACAAGAGATATTTACCCCGATACGGGTTTTTTGAGAGAAAGGTTTTATGCTGGATTCACTTGGAGGGCTTGAACGGACCCATACCTGCGGAGAACTCCGCGAATCGGACGTGGGAAAGGACGTCGTGCTGATGGGCTGGGCGGCTAAGAAGCGCGATTTCGGGATCTTCACCTTCATCGATCTCAGAGACAGGTACGGCCTGACCCAGGTCGTCGTCAGCGAAGAGGACGCCGCCGAGGCGCATTCGAAAGCGAAGAACGTCCGCGGAGAGTTCGTCATCGCCGTCAAGGGCAGTGTCGTCCGAAGGGAAGAAGGGACCGTGAACACGAAGCTTCCGACCGGAGCCGTCGAGGTCAGGGTCGAGGATCTTCTGATCCTGAACGAGGCGAAGACGCTTCCGTTCGAGCTCGAAAAGGCGGGCTCGCAGAATCTCGCCAGCGAAGACCTTCGGCTGAAGTACCGCTACGTCGATCTCCGCCGGCGCACGCTGCAGGAGAATCTGCAGATGCGCGCAAAGGCGATGCGGAAGATGCGCGACTTTATGGACTCGCAGGGCTTCCTCGATATCGAAACGCCCATCCTTCTGAAATCGACGCCGGAAGGCGCGCGCGATTTCATCGTGCCTTCGCGGATCCACACGGGAAAGTTCTTCGCATTGCCGCAGTCGCCGCAGATCCTGAAGCAGATCACGATGATCTCGGGTCTCGACCGTTACTATCAGCTGGCGCGCTGTTTCCGCGACGAAGACCTTCGCGCCGACCGCCAGCCGGAGTTCACGCAGCTCGACATCGAGATGAGCTTCGCCAATGTGGAATCGGTGTTCCGCGTGATGGAGGGCGTGCTGAAAGAGGTCTTCTCGCTGGTCGAAGGCGCGTTCGAAACGCCTTTTCCGCGGATGACATATGCCGACGCGATGCGCCGGTTCGGAAGCGACAAGCCCGACCTGCGGTTTGCGATGGAGCTCGTCGATCTTTCTCCCGAGCTTGAGGGAACCGACTTCGCGCCTTTCGCTTCGACGCTTGAATCCGGCGGCGAGATAAAGTGCATCGTTGCAAAGGGTTGCGCAGGCTATTCGCGAAAGGTCCTTGACGGGCATCAGGAGTTTGTCAAACGTTACGGCGCATCGGGGCTGGCGTGGATCAAGCTTGGAGACGAGACGACGTCCTCGCTGATGAACGCGCTCGGCGCCGAAACGGTGACGCGGCTTGCGGAAGCTTCCGGTGCGGAGAACGGCGACGCGGTCCTGATCGTGGCGGGAAGGAGGTCCGTGGTCGCGGCGAGCCTCGGCGCGCTTCGAAAGGAGATCGCGAAGACCGAGGGGCTGATCCCGTCCGGCATCTTCCGCCCGCTTTGGGTGACCGAGTTTCCTATGTTCGAGTTCAACGAGGAAACCGGGAACTACGACCCTATGCACCATCCGTTCACGTCGCTTATGGAAGAGGACGTGCCGCTCTTCAAGCGCGCGATCGAGGACGGCGAGACGGATCTGCTAGGGAAGATCAGGGCGGTAGCGTACGACATCGTGATCAACGGCTACGAGATCGGAAGCGGCTCGATCAGGGTCCACCGCAGCGACATCCAGAGCCTTATATTCAAAGCGCAGGGACTTACTCCTGAAACCGCGCGCGAACGATTCGGGTTCTTTTTGGAGGCGCTCGAGTACGGCACTCCCCCGCACGGAGGCTTCGCGGCCGGGATCGAGCGAATCGTGATGCTTCTGTGCGGGACGGACAACATCCGCGACGTGCTCGCGTTTCCGAAGACAGCGTCGGCGCAGGACCTTATGATGGACTCGCCGGGCGAGGTCGATCCGGAACAGCTTGAGGAACTAGGGCTTTCGATCGAGGAAAAGCGGGAACGTTCGGCGGAGGGCTAGACCTGTGAACATGTATTGTCCAAGATGCGGTCAGGAACGCCACACGGAAGCGACGAGCTTCTGCTCGCGCTGCGGGCTGTTCCTCGACCACATCGAGGAGGTGATGGACAACGGCGGCAATCCGCTTTTCGAGCCGGGCGAAGCCGGTTCGGACAGGCTCTTAAGCCGCCGCAATGTACGGATCTTTACCTTGTTCTGGTTCGTCATCGTCACGGTGATCCTTACGCCCATTTCTGCGATCCTCGAGGCTCCCGAAGAGATCACGGCGATCCTGGGACTGATCGGTCCGGTCATCGCCCTGATGACTTTGATCTTGTCGTTCCTTCTTCCACAGGACACTTCGTCGTCATCCGGCCGGAAGAAGAGAAGGGAGAGAAGAGAGCTGCGCGAGCAAGCCGAACGGAAGGGCCTTCCGCCGGAGCAGACCGTTTTTGCCGAAGATTTTGTCCCTCCGAAACGGGAAACCCGTGAGCCCGTATCGGGCGAAAGGCCCACCGCGCCGCCTTCGGTTACCGAGGAAACGACCCGCCACCTGAAGCTCGAAGAAGACGACTGATCGCCTTCGAAGCCCGTAAAATCGGACTTTTCGCGACGCCGGCGCTCGCTTTCAAAGTGAACAATATCTGATAGAATGTCGTAGTTTCAGGTGCAATGGCCAAAAAATTCGACACGAATCCTCTGGATCCGACCTTTCCCGAAAAGGTGAAGGAAAAGGAGAAGGCGAAGAAACGGTCTACGAAGCCGCTTGGCGGCAAGAACGGAAGGACCACGCAATTCGCCGATCCGGCAGACACGGAGGAGCAGACCCGAAAGTTCCGCGAGGGCGAATTCGGCGCGTATGATCCCGCGTTCGGCAACGAGTACGCCCAGCCGTCGCCCCTGTACCGGCCTGAGGAAGAAACGGACCGCTCGCTAAAGATCGGTAACATAAGCCTTCCGGAAAACGTCCTGACGATGCTTCCGTACATCCCGATCAGCCTGATCGGGATCGTAGCCGCGATCATAGAGCTCGTGTTCATTCCGAAGTCGGAACCAAAGGTCCGCTATCACGCCGCGCAGGGTCTTGCGGCACACATCGCGATCTATATTGTGATGGCGATCCTCGGAGTCGTCTCGTGGAGCTCGGACCTTGCTTCGACCGCGAGCGACATCTTCTGGGTCGTGACCACGATCATCCTGATCGTCTTTGCGTTCAAGGCTTGGCAGGGAAAGCCGATCCACATACAGTCCGTAGAAAGCCTTACCGACTGGCTCGAAGAAAAGATCAAACCCCAGAACTAAACCCGGCAAAGGAGACCAAAGATGTTCTGTTCAGGATGCGGAACCCGCGTTACGGAAGGACTCAAATTCTGCAGCGTCTGCGGCACGCGTGCGGGAAAAGACAACTCCGAGATCAGGAATCAGGTCGCCAAGACCTTCTCCCTTGCCACGATATTCGTGGGGATCTTCGGGATCATAGGCTTTGGGATCGTGATCAAATCGCTGCTTGAGAACGGCGTTGAGACCTCGTTCATCCTGCTGATGTCCGTTGTCTACCTTGGCGCGATCGTCGGGATCGTCCTTCTGCTTGTGAAGCAGGTGATGAAGCTGATCGGAGAATCCGAGGCGCCGGAGCGGAAACAGGAGGAAACTCCGATGTTCAAGCCCGCGATAACGGCCCGGCTGGAAGAACACAGGGAACCCGCAAGCGTCGTGGAAGACACGACCAGGAATCTTGTCGAGGTTCCTTCGGAGCGGAAATGACACGGGTCCGCCGAACCCCTTTTGAAGCACACGCACCCGTGCGTTCAGATCACCGCAACCCAGTGCAGGCCGAGGATCAAGACGTAGGTCAGCGAGGCGAGGATCGCCGCCATCGGGATCGTAAGCACCCACGCCCAGACGATCGTCGTCGCTACTCCCCACTTCACGGCTGAAAACCTTCTCGCCGACCCGACACCTACAATCGAACCCGTGATCGTGTGAGTCGTCGAAACCGGAATTCCGGTTACGGTCGCGCCAAAGAGCGTCATCGCTCCGGCGGTCTCCGCGCAGAAACCCCCGACCGGCTGGAGTTTCGAGATCCTCGTTCCCATCGTTTTCACGATCCTCCAGCCTCCGGAGAGCGTTCCGAGCCCGATCGCGGCGTGGGCGGCGAGTATCACCCAGAACGGCACGGGCGGCAAACTTCCGCCCTCTCCGTATTGCAGCAGCCCGCCCGCGGCGAGAACCGCTGTGATGATCCCCATCGTTTTCTGGGCATCGTTACCGCCGTGACCAAGGGAGAAAGCAGCCGCGGAGAACAGTTGCCCTACCCTGAAAACGCGGTCGACCTTTGAGACCGTGACCCTGTAAAAGATCCAGTACACAGAGACCATGAAGAAATACCCGAGCAGCATTCCGATCAAGGGAGAAAGGATGATGAAGGATAGCGTCTTTATCCAGCCGGCGGCTATCAGAACTCCCTCCACGCCGTAAACGCCTTTGCCGATGATGTACGCCGTGATCGCGCCGCCGGCGTATCCGCCGACGAGCGCGTGGGAACTCGAGGTAGGAAGGCCCAGGTACCAGGTGATCAGGTTCCAGAAGATCGCGCCCGCAAGCCCGGCGAGAAGAACGTACAAACGGAAGGCTGGCTCGATCTCGTTGATATCCACCATACCTCCGCCGATCGTCTTCGCCACGCTTGTCCCGAACACGAGGAAAGCGATGAAATTGAAGAACGCAGCCCACGCGACGGCGACCCCGGGAGAGAGAACCCGGGTAGCGACCACGGTTGCGATCGAGTTCGCCGCGTCGTGGAAGCCGTTGACGTAATCGAACACCAGCGCGACGAATATGATGAAAACGACGAGGCTGAATGCTGCGGATTGAGTGTCCATATGGAACGGAGGAAAGCGATCGGCACGGGAGTGGTCAGCTGTGCTTCAGCACGATGCTTTCGATGATGTTCGCAACGTTCTCGCTAAGATCGGTGGCGTTTTCGAGAATCTCGTAAAGCTCCTTCCATTTGATCAGCTGGATCGGATCGTTTTCGGTCCGGAACAGGTCCCCGATCGCCCTGAAGTACACATCGTCCGCCTCATTCTCAAGGCGATGGATCTCGACGATGTACTTGTTCATCCCGTTCGGTTTGTTGAGGACCGACACAGCACCGTGGATCTCGACCGAAAGCTTGTAAATGATGGCGGCGAGTTCGCGGGAATGTGCGTTCAGCTTCTGGATGTCGTAGATCAGGATCGCCCGGGCGGCGGCGTCTATGTAATCGCAAACGTCGTCGAGCGCGACTGACAGAGCGTATATGTCTTCACGGTCGAACGGAGTCACGAACGACTTGTTGAGCTTCGTAGTTATCTTGTGGGTCAGATCGTCGCAGGCGTGTTCGGTCTGCTTGATCTTGGCATAGTAGGACTCGAACTTGGATCTTTCTTCCCCCACCATCCTGACAAGCAGTTGCGCGGCATCCTGGATCTTGGCGGACATCTGCGTGAAGAAGGCAAAGTACTCATCCTCCTTCGGCAAAAGGCTGAAGGCCATCTGTGGTTCACTCTCCGATTCTAATGACTGTTATAGAAGCGGCGTCAATATATCGCACGGGCCAGGCTATGTCTATGTGGAGGTCAATGCCCCGGGGATCTGCGCATGGTTGGGTTGAGAATCCTGTTAGGCCCTACGAGATTGGGGAAACTGTTCAACCGAAAAAGGGGCCGTCTGAAAAGAACCTCGGGGAATCTGCCGGTCTCGGCAGGACGGCCTTTCTTCAGTAATGATGACGCGAGTCTCTGCAACAAAAGAGGCCGCCTTTGCAGACAGCCTCTCCCATTCTAAGTTCGATCAACTGCTAGATCTTCTTCTTGTGCTTGATGAACGCGGCCTCTATCAGATAAACGTTCAACTCGCAGATATCTTTCACGTAGTCGCCTATCCTTTCCAGGTGTTTGGCGACGAACAGAAGGTGCGCGGCTCCCGTCGTCAGAGGCGGATTGTCGATCATCAGCCGGATAAGCTTATCGAAGATCCGGTTGTAAGCCTCGTCGATCTCCCTGTCTCGCTTGATCATGGAGCGTGAAAGCTCGGAATCCTCAGAAGTGAAAGCGTCGAGCGCGGTCTGGAGCATTTCACCGGCGATCTCGGCCATTTTCGGCAGCTCGGAGTAAGGTGTGATCTCGGGTTCGTTGTTCAGCACGATCGCCGCTTCGGCGATGTTCGCGGCGTGGTCGGCGATCCTTTCGAGAACGGGCGTGATCTTGGCGACGGAAATTACGAACCGAAGGTCGTGCGCCGCCGGCTGCTGCAGGGCGAGAATCTCGACGCTCATTTGATCGATCTCGACCTCCATCTTGTTGATGACCTTGTCGTCCTTGATAACCTTTCTTGCGAGGTCGCTGTCGCGTTCAGTCAGCGACCGCATCGAGAGGTAGAGCGCCTTCTCCGTCGTGCCTCCGAGAAGAAGGAGCTTGTCCCTCAGGACGTCGAGCTTTCTGTCTATTATCCGTGTTTCCATTACAACAACTGCCTGATTATAAACGAACTTCCGATCAACGATACAGATGTTCTGTAAATTGATCAGCCGAACCGGCCCGTTATGTAGTCCTCTGTAAGCTTGTCGTCCGGATTCGTGAACATCTTTTCCGTCGGGTTCACCTCGATCAGCTTTCCGAGCATGAAGAAGGCCGTACGGTCGGAAATTCGCGCCGCCTGCTGCATGTTGTGGGTCACGATAACGATCGTGTAGTCCTTCTTGAGTTCGACCACAAGCTCCTCGATCTTCTGCGTTGCGATCGGATCAAGCGCCGATGCCGGCTCGTCCATAAGGATCACCTCAGGTTGAACCGCGAGCGCCCTGGCGATGCAGAGCCTCTGCTGCTGGCCCCCCGAGAGCCCGAACGCGGAGGTCGGAAGCCTGTCCTTTACCTCGTCCCAAAGGGCGGCGTCTTTCAGTGCCTTCTCGACGCGGTCCGCAAGGTCCTTCTTCGACGAATGCATCCGGTTGATCCGGATGCCGTACGCGACATTGTCGAAGATCGACTTGGGAAACGGATTGGATTTCTGGAAAACCATTCCGACCATTCGCCGAAGGGCCACAACGTCTGTCTTCGCCTTATAAATGTCTTTACCGTCGATCTTCACCTCTCCCTCGATCCGCGCGTAGGGTATGGTGTCGTTCATCCGGTTGAGCACACGAAGGAACGTAGACTTTCCGCAACCGGACGGGCCGACGAACGCCATTACCTCGCGCTCAGGGATCTTGAGCGAGATGTCGAACAGCGCCTGGTCCTTCCCGTAAAAGAAATTCAGGTTCTTGACCGTGATCTTGTTTCCCATACTCAAATTCCGGCCGATCGCAGGCTTCCTCTGTCAATACTTCTTCTTGGTGAGAAACCTCACCACGATATTTATAAAGAGGATAAGCCCGACAAGTATAAGCGTCGCCGCCCAGGCCATCTGGTGCTCGATCTCGAACGGTCCGGTCGCGTAATTGTAGATCTGGACCGTGAGCGATGCCATCGGCTGGTCGAAAAAGTAGTTGTAAAAGCGGCTGTTCAATGCCGTAAAGAGCAAAGGCGCCGTTTCGCCGGAGATCCTCGCGATCGAGAGCATCGCGCCTGTCGCGATCCCCGACGCCGCCGCCGGCATGACAATATTCCACGTCACGCGCCACTGCGGCGCCCCAAGCGCAAGCGCGCCCTCGCGCATCGATTTAGGAACAAGCCGGATCATCTCCTCCGTAGTTCGCGCCACGATAGGGATCATTATGATCGCCAGAGAGAGAGCGCCCGCGAATCCGGACTGCCGGGACATCGGAAGCACGACGATTGTGTAAACGAAGATTCCGACTATTATCGAGGGCACCCCGATCAGAGTGTCCGAAAGAAAGCGGACCGTGTTCCCGAACCAATTGTCGCCGAATTCCGCAAGATAAACGCCTGCGCCGATCCCGATCGGGAGCCCGATCGCGGTCGCCAGCAGGGTCATCAGCGCAGATCCCAGTATCGCGTTCCCGATCCCGCCTCCTTCGCCAACGGGCTTGGGTGTATCAATCAGGAACTCGATGTTTATTGCCGATACGCCCCGCACAGCGATGTAGGCAAGGATGATCACGAGGATCGTGATGGCGAAGATGGCACACAACGCGGTCAGCATCGTCATTACCGAGCTGACTATCCTCCGGCGCTGATGTAATTCGTTTGCCATCAATGTCTTACGCCTGCCGAGCCGCGTTCGTCCCTTTCGCGACGCCCATCACCAGGACCTTCGCTGCCGCATTCACCACGAAAGTAACCAGGAACAGCACAAGACCCATCTCGATCAGCGCGCTCAAGTACAACCTGTCGGTGGCTTCGGCAAAGTTTGCCGCAAGGACAGATGCGATCGTGTAAGCGGGTTCAAACAGAGACGCCGAGATCTGCGGCGCATTTCCGATCACCATCGTAACGGCCATCGTCTCGCCGAGCGCGCGGCCCAGCCCGAGCACGACCGCGCCCGCGATCCCCGACGAGGCGTTCTCAAGCACGATCAGGGTTGTTTCCCACTTCGTCGCTCCAAGCGCAAGTGCCGCGTCACGCTGGCTTGTCGGCACGACTTCGAGCACGTCACGGACGACGGCTGTAATGATCGGGGTGACCATTATTGCCATGATCACTCCTCCGGTCAGCATACCGATCCCGGTCAGACGCCCTTGAAAAAGCGGGAGCCAACCCAGGTAGTCCTGAAGGAATGGTCCCAGATAGTTTCTGATAAAAGGAGCGAGTACGAAGATTCCCCAAAGCCCGTAGACGACTGAAGGAATTGCCGCAAGCAGTTCGACCATGAAGGCGATCGGCGAGGCGATGCTCCTCGGCGCCTGCTCGACCAGGAAGATCGCGATCCCGAGCGAGACCGGGACCGCGAGGATGAGGGCGATTACCGACGAGACGATCGTGCCGTATATGAAGGGGAGAGCGCCGTAAACATCGGACGCAGGCTGCCAGTCGCTGCCGATCAGGAACCCGAGCCCGAATTCCTTGATCGTCGGCAGCGAATTCCAGAACATCATCACGATCATCGCGATCACGACCAGAATGATCGTGCCCGCGAAGACCGTGAGGATGCCCTTGAAAAGGCTGTCAGCGAAGGTGCCCGTCTTTGCCAATCCGCTCTATTTTCCCGGGTTCTCCAGCAAGGAATTTCCGCCGGAGGTTATCGATTTAAGCTTCTCTTCTACCTTGCCTACCACTTCCTGAGGAAGCGGGGCGTAGTGCAGGTCCTTGGCGAACTGCGAACCGTCGTGTACCGCCCACCAGAGGAACTCGGCGAGTGCCTTTCCTTTACGGGCATCCTTTTGGTCCTTGTACACGAGGATATAGGTGTAGCTCGAGATCGGATACGAGTTCTCGCCGTCGGCGTTCGTGATCGAGATTCGCAGGTCGGCGGGCATTTTTGCGGCCGATCCCGCGGCGGCGGCGGAGACGTTCTCAATTGTTGCTTCGACGAAGTTTCCGGCGGGATTCTTGATCAGCGCGGTCGGAAGGTTGTTTGCCTTAGCGAATGCGATCTCGACATAGCCTATGCTGAACGGCGTTTGCTTAACAAGGCCCATAACGCCGTCATTTCTTGGCTGCCCGCTTCCGACGCCCTCGACCCAGTTCGGCTGTTTGCTGGCGCCGACCTTGTCCTTGAATGCAGGCACTCTTGCTGCGAGGAAGTCTGTAAACACTGCAGTGGTTCCGCTCGAATCCGCCCTGTAGACCGGGAAAATATCCTCGTCCGGCAGATTCGCATCCGGATTGTCGGCCGTAAGCTTCGGATCGTTCCACTTCTTGATCTCGCCCAGGTAGATTCCGGCAATATTCTCGGCCGTCAGTCTAAGCGGCTTGTCGACGCCGTCAAGGTTGTAGGTCATAACGACGGCTCCGAGCACCGTAGGAATATGCATCAGCTCGCTGTCGGCCTTTGCAAGGTCTTCGTCCTTCATCGGATCGTCCGAGGCCCCGAAATCGACGGTCCTCGAAAGTATGGCCTTCTGGCCGGCGCCCGATCCGGTTGATTGGTAATCGATCCTTACGTCGGGATGGACCTTCTGGTACTCGTTAACCCACTTTTCATAGATCGGTTTGGGAAAACTGGCACCCGATCCCTGGAGCCTCATCGCGCCGGAACCATCGCCGCCGTCTGACGTTCCCGAAAGCGGTGCGCCGCTGCACGCGAAACCGATCATCACGAACGCAACGATCGCAGCCAAAACTGAAATATTCCTGATCTTGTTCATATCCTGTTTAGTGATCTCCTGAGTTTGCCTCTGCCGGGAACGAAGCGCATAATACCCTCGATCAAAGAAAAACCAAGTTACCTTCGGGGGTCGGAATTACGCGCGGTGCTCCATTTACGCAAAGGCCGTGAAGTGAAAAAGACTAACGCATTTCTGTTAAATCTAGCTTAAAACAAGAATCCGGGCAGGTTTTTCCGCAGACGATTTAACACGGAATTTACATTGATTCAACATACTTGTTTTAGTCTTTTCATTTACGTAATCAATTCATCTCCGCATTTCACATCAGGGAAATCTCTCCCTAGGATCTTCGGCTGCCGATATTGGGCAGGGGAAAGGAAAGTAAAGGTATGCAGCTGGTAAATGAACTGGAGAACGATCTGGCATTCGCCGCGCTAGTGGACAAGCACGGTGAAAAGGCGATCGATTCCAATCAAGTGCTTCCGTTGATCCACAGGATCAGGGAGGTTCTCGAGCCCATCTCCGAACGTGACCACGCATACTCCGAAGCCGAAGACGACACACCTTCGCCTGAACTGTTTATCTGATAACCCGTTATTGGTCAAGTAGTTGGAGTGTTCGAGCTGAAGGCTTGAGGGGGTCTTTCCGTGCCCCGGAGGCGAATCGGCAGCGAACTTGTCCGTCCGGGGTCTTCATCACAGGGCCGCTTTTAAGACACTTTGTTGTCTCTTCTCCCCAATCTGATAAAATCTGAGACCCGGCTCAAGGGTCTTTCCTATTTGAACTCATTCCGCCAGGGGGGAAATATGAGAAAAATACAAAAAACCAGGTTCGCGGCATCGGCAATGCTGGTCTGGGTTCTGCTTTTGGCGCCAATGGCGGCGCTCGCGCAGACCGAGATCAAGATGCCGAAAAACAAATACAAGGTCGAGGACGACGTAAAACTCGGAAATGAGGTTTCCGCGAAGGTCGAGAACCAGTTTCCGATCCTTAGCGACAGCGCGTCCCAGAACTATCTTCAGGATGTCGGCGAAAGGCTAGTTCTCGCGATCCCCGGGGAATTCCGGCACCCCGAGTTCGACTATCGGTTCAAGATCGTGAATGCAAGCGATATCAACGCTTTCGCGCTTCCCGGCGGGCCGATGTACGTCAACCGCGGAATGATCGAAGCGGCGAAGAACGAGGGCGAAATGGCGGGCGTGATGGCGCACGAGATAAGCCACGTAGCTTTGCGTCACGGTACAGCGCAGGCCACAAAGCAAAGCAATCCCCTAAACCAGATCCTGGGAATCGGAGCGATCCTCGGCGGAGCGATCCTCGGCGGACAGTTGGGTGCCCAGCTTGGGGCTCTGTTCGCACAGGGATATTTCCTCCGTTACAGCCGCGATTACGAACGGCAGGCTGATATTCTGGGGGCGAGGATCCTCGCCGACGCGGGGTACGACCCCAGGGACCTTGCGAACATGTTCCGGACCATAAACGAACAGAGCGAGGGAGGAAGGCCTCCCGAATGGCTCAGCAGCCATCCGGACCCGAGCCGCAGATACGAAACGATCAACCGCGAAGCCGAATTGCTTCGTGTCTCGCCGGAGCCGATCAAGCTGACCAGAAACTTTCTCAGCACTCAACAGAGGCTTCGAAGGCTTCCGCCGGCGAGGACGCTTGAAGAGATCCAGAAGGACGCTCAAGGAAGCGGCGGCCAAGGCGCTTCGGGAGGGATGACCTCCGGAAGCTACACGCGAAACGTACCGTACCCGTCGTCGGCTTCGAGGACATATGCCACAGGGAACTGGTTGAGGGTTAACGTGCCTTCCAACTGGAGGCAGTTCGAGAATCAAAGCGACGTCTGGTTCGCCCCGGACGGTGCCTACGGCAACCAGGGAATCACTCACGGAGCTTTGATCGGTGTCAACAAGACCAACCAGCGCAACCTTGCAAACGCGACCGAAGAGTACGTTAACGGGATACTTCAGGCGAACACTTACCTTAGAAGGACGACCGGCTACTCGAGCACTTACATCGACGGCCGATCGGCGTACGCGGTGATGCTCGCGGGAAGGTCCCCGGTGACGGGCGAGACGGAATACGCTCTGATCTATACGACCCAGCTCCGCAGCGGCGACCTTTTCTACGTGGTCGGAGTGGCTCCAAGGAGCCAGAGCAGTGCTTACAACCGGGCGTTCAACGAGATGGTCCGCTCGATCGAGCTGAATGACTAGCACGTAGGGGCGGGGCTTGTCCCCGCCCTGGTTTTTTGTATCCGCGAGTCTGCAGAACCCCAAGCGTCAGCGCGGGGGCCGCACGACAGAACCCCAAGCGTCAGCGCGGGGGCCGCACTACAGAACCCCAAGCGTCAGCGCGGGGGCCGCACGACAGACAGAACCCCAAGCGTCAGCGCGGGGGGTTATTTCTGACCGTCCGACCGTTGAGTCTCTTCAAAGTCTGGGAATTCGTCCATCCACTGCTCGGCGCCGGCGAACTCGTCACCTTGGCAGTAGAGCACGTAATCTATCGCGTTGCCGACAGATTTTCCGTCCCAAAGATACTTGTTACTTGATCCCCGTGCCCAGATCCTTCGTTCGGTGCCGTAATGCTCCTTCTCTCGAAGCTTTCTGGTCGCGTAGCTCTTGAAGGCGTTCACGACGAACCGTGGATGCGTGTCGGCGGTTACGACTACGTGAACATGATTGGTTCTTACATTGATAGCCTGCAGAATGTAATTGCGATAAGTACATACTTCGCGGATCGTCTGATCGACGATCGATCTTGCGTCTTTGTCGAGGAGAATGGGTTCGTCAGTCATTTGACTGATCATCTCCTTTTCAAGGATCGGGTTTGCAGGTCTCCTGGGCTGCCCGTAGGTGTTCCAACCGTGGCGATCCACCGAGGTACGTTCATCCCCGTGTAACCATGTGCCGTAGGTTCGAAAAGTGATGAGATAGGCAGAAGGGAATTCTCGATCGTCAAATTCGTGTGAGGAGTACATAAAGGTCAGAGACTGTGGTGTGGATTTGCATCGCGAAGTTGGGAAGACGATGCATTGGAGGAGTCTCTGTAAGAAACATAACACGGAGGTCAAGCGGTCGCGTTTGGCCCAAAGTTGGGACGGCATCCGCCCGGAGTGCAGCCGCTCCGACGCGTGGGGTTCCGCCGTGTGTGCCCCCTCCCTGACGGTCGGGGTTCTGCATCGAGCCCCCGCGCTGACGCTTGGGGTTCCGCCGAGGATCGTCCGTAGGCTCTTCCCCCCGCTCCGACGAGTGGGGTTCCGCCGTGTGTGCCCCCTCCCTGACGGTCGGGGTTCTGCATCGAGCCCCCGCGCTGACGCGTGGGGTTCCGCCGCGGATCGCCCGTAGGCTCATCCCCCCGCGCTTACGCTTGGGGTTCTGCCGCCGTCACTTCCTCCTCAACAAATACCGGTACACCGGCAGCCCCTTGTTCTCGACCGCGATCTCGCGCTCCGTCTTGACCGCTAAAGGGTTCTCGCCGAGCTTCTCCATTTCAAACTCCCCCGTCTGCAGAAACTCCTCCAGCATTTCTTCTGCGATGAATTCCACGTCGGTCTGAAGAAGTACCGTGCCGTCGTCCGCAAGGTGCTCCAGGATCGAACGGACCATCGAGCCCTTTACCATTCGCCTCTTCGCGTGCCGTTTCTTGAACCAGGGATCGGGAAACTGGATTGTGACGGCTTTGAGAACACTTTCCGGGATCTCCTTCAGAAGTTCACCCAGGTCGAAAGTCGCGTTGCAGAACTCGTAGTGGAGATTTCCCAGCTTTTCTTGGTCGCGGATCTCGTTCGCGTCGTCCACAAGCGGCTCGCGTATCTCGACCCCCAGGAAGTTCCACTCCTTCTCGATCCTCGCCATCTCCAGAATGAAACGGCCGCGCGCGCAGCCTATGTCCAGATGCAGAGGCAGTGCGGGATCGTCGAAGACGTCTTCCAGATGCAGAGGTTCAACGGGAAGCTCGCGAAAGTACTTCGCGAGCGGGTTTACGTGCTGGTGGACTCTGGCCCTTGCCATTTCTATCGAACAAGCTTGAGGATGAGGTCTGAGCAGGCGTTCCGTATGCGGTCAGCCGATCGTGCCTTTCATCAAGAGCATACTAAACACACAGGCAGCGGCAAAAACTGCAATGGCGGCGTAACCGAGTACGGTAATCGCCTGGGGAACTTCCCGAGGATTCTTTTCAAGGTCCTTCGGCACGGCTACCAGACCGTAGATCACGCCAACCGCCAGACCGCCAAAATGAGCGAAATTGTCGATGATGCTGAAGGCGATCAGCCCGAAGGCGGCGATGAAGGCGATGTTCGTCAGCATCGCTCGAAGAAATCCGGGCATGAGCTGGCGCCTTCGTCTGGAACCGTAGATCGCGAGATATCCGATAAGCCCCATTATTCCGCCCGAAGCTCCTACTGTCGGAGTTTCGGGCATGAAGTATGTGCTGGCGAGCGATCCGGCGACGATCGACAGAAGCATCACTATCGCAAGGTGGGCGCGGTTCGAGAAATACTCTATCAGCCTTCCGAAGCCAAGAAGCGCGTAACCGTTGAAGAAGATATGGATCAGGCTCCCGTGAACGGTCGCGCCCGTCAGAAGCCGCCACCATTCGCCTCCGCTCCTGACCAGCGGTTTGATCAGTCCCGCTCTCTCGATCGAAGCGGGAAGCTCGTCCACTGCGGTCCGCACCTCGGCATCGACCACCAGCTGCGTGATATAGACCGCAGCGATCGCGCCCACGAGAAAATAAGAGAAGTAAGGCTTGATGAACTCGAACTGCGACGCGAACTCGATCGCTTCCCGGCTCGGGATCAGGTCCTCGAGCGTCATGCGGTTCGCTTCCCGCAGGCCGTAGATCCCGCCCGCGATCGCCATCAGGGCGAGGATGAAGAACAGACTGCGAAGCAGGTCCGACCAGCCGACGATCGATTGCTCGCCGGCACCGAAGATCACGATCGCGAACAGGACAAGGTGCGCGGCGACCACGAACAGGCCGGCGCCGACCGCCCACCAGGACTTCGTGCGAAGCGACTTCTTCCTTTCCGCCAGATACTCTTCGGGAGTCTGTTGCGGCTCTTCCTGTTCGTCGTTGACGTACTCCATCGCTTGTGTCAGAAAGGCGTCCGACGACCAACCGCCGCCGGACGCCATCCCGAAAAACCTTCGCTGAACTATATCGCGAGGCCGCCGTCGGCCTGGATCACCTGCCCGGTGATGTACTTCGCGGAGCCGGAAAGAAGGAAGCAGATGATCTCCGCGATCTCCTGCGGCTCGGCAAATCTTCCGAGCGGGATGTTGGCGAGGATCTTCTCGCGAAACTCCTCGTTCATCTCGTCCGTCATGTCGGTGGCGACCATTCCGAGAGCGAGCGCGTTCACGGTCACGTTCCGGCTTGCCACTTCTTTCGCAAGGGATTTCGTCAGGCCGATCATCCCCGCCTTCGAAGCCGAATAGTTCGATTGCCCGAGCATTCCCACGACCCCGCTGATCGACGAGATGTTCAGGATTACGCCGCCGTCCTCGTTGCGCATCATCGGCCTTAGAACTGCCTTCGAGAAGTTCCAGGCGCCTTTCAGATTTGTGTCTACTACGGCATCCCAGTCCTCTTCCTTCATACGCATTATGAGGTTGTCGCGTGTGATCCCTGCGTTGTTGACCAGGTAGTCGATCGAGCCGAGCGCATCCTTCGCGGACTTTACGAAATCCGCGGCGGCTTCGGTGCTTGCGACATCGCACGCCTCGGCGAAGCAAGCGACACCGTAGCCCTCGACCTCGGCCTTTATCTTCTCAGCTGCCTCGGCGCTGCTGGCGTAATTGAACGCCACATTGCATCCGCGCTTGGCGAGCTCTATGACCGCTGCCTTCCCGATCCCTCGGGTGGCCCCCGTCACGATCGCGCCTTTACCTTCGAATTGTTTCTCGCTCATTTTGCTTCCGGTGCTTCTGCCACAGACCGGTTCACCCGGCGTTCATATCTTCTATGAACTTTGAATCGTCGTTGAAGTCGCTGCGCTTTACGCCAAGTTCGTCCTCGATCATTTCCCAAACTGTATCGCCAACGTATTCTCGCGACAGAGCGCGGTCTGCGATCTCGGGACGACGCATTAGGTAATCGATCACTTCTCGCGGTGTCGTTAATTCTTCGGCATCCGGGTCAGAGATGGCTATTTCGAACTCTTCCTCGATGCGCATGACCAATTCGACAAGATCCAGACCCATATCAACTTCCTGCGAGCACGTTGCGCTGAATCTCGAAGAGCTCCTTCAATCCCTTATCCGCAAGCGCGAGCATCTCGTCCATCTGCGCGCGATCGAAAGGCTCCTGCTCGGCCGTGCCCTGGATCTCGATGAACTTTCCGCTGCCTGTGCAGACAATGTTCATATCCACTTCAGCGGTCGAGTCTTCCTCGTACTTGAGATCCGCCACCGCGGTTCCCTCGACGATCCCGACAGAGATCGCCGCGACCTCGCTGATGATCGGCGACCGTATGAACGTGCCGTCATTGAGCATCCTCCGACAGGCGAGCGCGAGCGCAACGTAAGCGCCGGTTATCGAAGCGCACCGCGTGCCTCCGTCCGCCTGGATCACGTCGCAGTCGACAAAGATCTGCCGTTCGCCCATCAGCGTCAGATCGACGATCGCGCGAAGGCTCCGCCCGATCAGCCTTTGGATCTCCATCGTCCGCCCTGACGGCCTCTGGGTCTCACGCCTTACACGCGTGTGCGTCGCCCTGGGCAGCATGCCGTACTCGGCGGTGACCCAGCCCTTTCCGTCGTTTCTCATCCAGGGCGGGACGCGGTCCTCGACCGAAGCCATGCAAATCACCTTTGTTCCGCCGACCTCGATCAACGCCGAACCTTCGGCGTACGGGGATATGTTCGGCGTGATCTTGGTCTTCCGGATCTCGTCAAAGGCTCGGGAATCGATGCGGGTATACGTCATGGGATCGTGAATCGTGAATCGTGAATTGTGAATAGTGAATAGTGAATAGTGAATGGCGATTCGTAATCTGGTGATCGGGGAACCAGATTTCAAGACTTGAGTATTCCCCTTGGCTAGACGTATTCGGTCAACTGCAATAAACACCTACCCGGAACTATCAATTCTCAATCTTCAACTCTCCATTCACGATTTACGATTCACGATTTACCGAGGCTCTTTGAGCCGATCTCCCCCGAACACCTCGATCGCCTCCAGCCTGGTCGGCGAGGCGCCGAGGAAACGTTCGGCGACACGAGCGAAGCGGTCGGCCGCGTCCGTGACGTAAAAGTGATCGAGATCGTCGCAGAGTCTTCGCTCCCGATTATAGGTGATTTGCTCGCGGTTCGCTAAATCCTTGTCTTCCAACAGCTTTTCGACCTCTTCCGCAGTCGCCTCGCCGGAGTCGATAAGCGTCACTTCGTCTCCTACGGTCTCCTGTATGATCTTTCTAAGGATCGGATAGTGCGTGCAGCCGAGCACGAGCGCCTGCGGGCCGAACCTCTTTACCTCTTCAAGATACCGCTTCGCAATGGAGCGCGTTTCCGGTTCTTCGATCCAGTTCTCTTCCGCCAGAGGCACGAACAGAGGGCACGCGGTCTGAAGTATCTCGGCTCCGGACGAAGCGGCGCGGATGGAATCGGCGTAAGCGCCGCTCGAAACCGTGGCCTCGGTAGCGATGACCGCGATCTTTGGTTCGGGATCGTCCCGCGTTAGCGATACAGCCTTGCGGGCCCCGGGCCCGATCACTCCCACGACATCGATGCCGATCCTCTCCCGGATCTTCGGCAACGCGAGCGCCGATGCCGTGTTGCAGGCCACGACAAGCAGTTTGATCCCTCTCGAGGCGAGGAAGGACGAGTTCTCGATGGCATACCGCTCGACTGTCGCAAGCGATTTCGTGCCGTACGGTACCCTCGCCGTGTCGCCGAGGTATATGAACCGCTCGTTGGGAAGCCGGTTGTGAAGCGCGCGGTAAACGGTCAGCCCGCCGACGCCGGAATCGAATATTCCGATCGGCAATTGGGCTTTGTCGCTGGTAGCTTCCGAAGACTGATTCATCAGGAAAAAAACAGGTTAAGTTTGGGGTCGGGAAAAGTCAAAAAAAGAAGTCAGAAGTCAGAAGTCAGGATTCGGGAATCAGGAGTTGGAATGAGAACCCGGAGCGCAAGCGACGGGCTGGACTGAAAGTCCGTAATCGGAAGCCGGAAAGGGAACCTGACGCGCAAGCGACGGGCTAAACCAGGAGTCCGGAGTCACAGGTGATTTCGGAAAAACTACGATTTTCGTTCACAACCAGCGGAACTTCACAAAAGCGATTTGCCAAAGCCGAGAACTTCGTACTCAACGGTTTGCTCTTGAAAAAGACGACGGAAACAAAGAAAGGAAAATCGACGGACGCCGATTCTCCTGATTCAAAAGCTCGTCGTGCAATGGGAAGATCCTGATCAGTCTGAGACCTTCTTGAATCGCAACAACCAGAAATTACACCCTACCTCGAGATATGTCTCTCCTTTCTTAACGATCAACACGGCATTTGTCCAGGTCTTGTCACCTTCCTCGTCCATATAGTGATAACTTGAACTCATGCATTGACCGCCGGTTGCGTAGTGGTCCCAAACACTTCCGCCGGATTTTTGCGTGTAGCCTCTAAAGATCTCCTCTCCGATCAGGAACTTGGCTTTGTACGATTGCTCGGTCGGGACAACGATGTATCCCGACACCAAACCGGTTCTTCCCTTTCGGGCAAACCGTATTATCAAACCGACCTTGTCAGAAGGTCTGCGACCGAGATTGTTCTCGACCGCGATCCATCGCCCTTCAAGCCAGTTTCTCGGAGCAAACCCAAGCATTTTTCTTAAGGATTCATACAAGAGAATGCGGCCAAGCAGACTATCGGAAATCGAATCCAAAATCGCTTTTCCGTATGTTTCCGGAGAGAGGATCTCTTCGATCGCGTCTGCGTGCCGTTGAAGCCTCGCAAGCGCGTCCGGATCTCCTCCTATCGCGTTTCCCAGTTCCTCGATCGCCAGTGACGACTCGTACCATGCCAGCGCCGTATTGTCGTTTATCGCTGTAACGATGCCCGCGGGAATGTCGATAGCGCTAAATGGGCCAGGCATTGAAACATCCAGGTGTCGGATGATCGGTTCGAATACCCCGAACGTGCTGCTCAAGCCGTCAAAGATCTCTTTCGATGAAGGGTCTTCAGCCGAATTACGCAGTTTGAGTAATCCTTGGGCAAAACCGAGGATCTTGGACATTGCCGTAGACTCCGGGCCTAGCAGAGAGGGGTCTCTGACTCCCTCGTAGAGCTTTGCGACGTTTTTCAACAATCCCGTAAACTGCTCCACCTGCTGCGGTGAAAGCGATCCCGGATCGACGTGTTCAATGGATGAGGCTGTGGCCACCAGAAGCTCGGTACGCGCTGCGGCTAGTGCCTCACGTTGCTCAGCGCCGGGTTGCGCCTCGATCGCGCGGGCCACAGTTTGTTTCGCCGAACTGCTCTCAGATACAAGAAGTGACCTTTCGAGTTCGAGAACGGTCAGGAGGGTCTTGGCGTCCGGCTCAGTTTCCCGGTAAGGTTCGAGCTTGTCGATCACCCTTCCGATCAGTTCCGCCCTTTCCGTATTGTTTGTAACTTTGGATTTCGATATGAGTGCGTTTGCCCAACCTACGTCTTTCGTAAACTGCGCATTGATCGCGGCGGTTGAAGTAAGAATTAAAAGTGCTGCGACTGCGGTTCTCCAGCTTCGAAGTCTCGAAGGTGCTCTGGATTCTGTATTCTTTTGGTTCATGATCTTCTCCTGTTGCGTTTCGGGCCGTTCCTCTTGAACTGCCGGATCGACTCTGATCCGTTACACTCGATTCGCGAAGTTCGGCCCGTTTGAGGCCAATCGGTCAATGCGACCTAAATAAATATGAAACCGATACGCCACCTTGGATCGGGAGGCTGGCTCCGATATGTCTGAACGCCGTTCCTCAAGGTTCCCTCAAAAATGGCTGGTCCCCGGACAATCCGGATCCGAACCGTACCGCCGTTCCTTGTGATCACTCCGCGATGTACCGCCGCGGTGCAGACCGAAGAACTAATGTGGTAGGTTCCAGATCCGTAAGCCTGTGAAATGTAGCCTCTCGAAGGACAGAAAAGCGTGAAGGTTTCGCCGGGATACTGAGCGCGGTTGAACTTTCTCGTGTTCACCAGGCTCGTGTCCCAGCGGATGGGTTCACCTCTTGTTGCGAGATTCGGATACGACGCGGAGACCGTAGGCCTGACTCCTACATTGTCGTACCAGCTTCCGTGCCTCCCGCTGCATTGGCCTCTGCCTACCCTGTTGCAATTGTTCCGTGCGACCTGTTGAGCGTCTTCGACCGTGGCCGCTCCGCAAGAAGCCCCGATCGCCTGGACCCTCTGTCCCGGCAAGCGGCGAAGATAGATCATTCCGTAGCCGGCTCCGCTGCACGAGACCAACACTCTGCAGGAAACGCCTCCGTACCTTTGGCAGCGCCTAAGAGCATCTGTCTGAGCATCCTGGAGTGATCTTTGTCCGTACGAATAGCCGAAAGTACCGGTCGACGCGTCAAACGCGACGGCGCTGGCGGCTTTCGCTTCTGCTGAAAAAAGCACTACGGACCCCACGAGCAGTGTCACCAGGAGAGCTAGTTTATGATTGCGTATTTTGTTTGAACTTCTGTTCATTGTTCATCTCCTTTTCTTGATTTAACTGACTGCAGTGTCGTCGCCGTGACCCACTCGTCAGTTTCTTTTGCAGGCGGACGATCTTTCGCCCGACGCCCACAATTATGGAAATGACCTCTGACAGAACTCTGACAGGATTCCCCGAAAGTGAATTTTTTTAGATTTGATCGAATTCAGCCGGTTTCGGCCAACTTGCGGGCTTCTTCGAGCGAGAACGTGAGACCGGCTTGCTTTGCGTCCCGGAAAGCCGTTCCGTCTATCGCATCCCGGATCGACTTCTCTTGTTCATTCACGACTCGCTGTTCAGAAGGCGTAAGGCTTGCGCCGATCTCATTTCTGAGGTTTAAGGATGCGAAGAGCAACTGAGTAGATCTTTCGGCTTGTCCTTCCGCGAGGGCGAGCCTTGAGCAGGCTTCGAGAGCACAAGCGATCCCCAGGCGGTTCCCGGTTGAAGTTGTAACCTCCAATGCCTCTCGCAAAAGGTCACGGGCGCTTTTCAGTTCTCCCATCTCGACAAGCAGGTCTCCAAGATAGAAAAGCGTCTCTCCGATCCCCAGCTGATTGCCTATACGCCTTCTTATCGAAAGGCTCTCTTCGAACATCTCACGGGCCCCCTTGAGCTCGCCCTGGTGTCTGGCGAGGATCGCGAGTACGTTCTTCGAAAGCGCTATTCCCCAATCGTCGCCGATCTCCTCGCGGATCTTCAGAGCCTTGTGCTGCAGCGCCTCCGAGCGTTCGAAATCGAGAACGTTCTCAGCGACCCAGCTCAAGTTGCTGAGCGATGAAGCGACGTTTCGGATGTCACCCAGTTCTTCCCTGAGAGCGAGGGACTCTTCGTATGCGCTTCTTGCGCCTTCGTAATCGCCTGTCCGCCGGCATACGATCCCTATGTTGTTCAGTTGCGTAGCGATCCCTTTCTTGTCCGCGATCTTTCGCCTGATCCCAAGGCTCTCGTTGTAGTGACTCAGCGCCCTCGGGTAATCCCCGCGCTCGCACGCGATCAGGCCGAGATTGTTCAGCGAAACGGCGGTTCCGTAGTCGTCTCCTATTCGCTTCCAGAGCTCCAGGCTGCGTTCCTGGTAAGGATATGCCCTCGCGTAGTCGCCTCGTTCGAACACCGCCCGACCTATCCCGTTGAATGCCTCAGCAAGACCCTTTGGATCGGCATTCTCGTCAGCTATCACACGGGCCCTTTCGAAGTGGCCCTCCGCACCTTCGAAATCTGATACCTCTATAAGAAGATCGCCGAGCGCCAGCTCGATCCGGTGAACGAGATCCGAAGGCAGTGACTGTCCCTTGCTGATGTCAAGCACCTGATTCAGATAGCCGACGCCCTCGCTGGCCAGGCCAAGGGTCTGCCAGAATGTCTCCAGCGCGGTTGCCATCTTCGCGGCCGAAACGGCGTCTTCCTTACGTATGAAGTGGTCGAGCGCAGCTCTCAGGTTCGACTGGTCGGTCTCAAGCCTTTTCAACCAGGCCGACTGCTCCTCGCCCTTCAGTTTCGGCGATGCATTCTCCGCGAGTGCAAGGTACCTGTTCGCGTGCGCATTGCGAAGAGCAAGCAGACTATCGTCATCGAGTTTCTCGCGGCCGTACTCGCGAAGCGTCTCAAGCATGCTAAAGCGCATATCCCCGGAGGCTTCGTTCTCATCGATTCTCAGGAACGATGCTTCCTCAAGGAACGCCAGGTGATCCAGCGCCAGCGGATCCTCGACCACGAGCTCCGCATCCGACACGTCGCCGCCTCCCCTGAACACCGAAAGCGCACAGAAGAATTCCCGCACGTCTTCTGGCAAGAGCCGAAAGCTCCAGTCGATCGTTTCCCGGAGGCGCTGGTGACGTCTTTCCGGCTGGCGCTTCTTGTCCGCGAGAAAATCAAGCCGCCTGGAGAGGCCCTCTTCTATTCGGGACAGAGTGAGTACCTGGATCTGCGCCGCCGCGAGCTCGATCGCAAGCGGTATTCCCTCAAGTCGGGAACAGATCCTGCCGGCCAGATCAAGGCTCGAATCGACTAACTGAAAAGTCGGACGGACGGATTGCGCGCGATCCACGAACAGCCTTACGCTCTCGGATTCGCGTACCTGATCAGCCGAGAATCCCTCCGCCGGAACCGGCAGAGGCTCGACAAAGAACTCGCGTTCGCCGAAGACGTTCAGGTCGTTTCTTGAAGTCGCCAGTATCCATACTTCGGGCAGGATCTTCAGGATCTCCTCGATCGTGTTCCGGGTGATGTTCGCCTCCGACGCTTTGTCGGCCAAGAGCAAATGCTCCAGGTTGTCGAGGATCAATAGCGTTCGCTTCTCTCTGAACACCTTGCCGATCTGTCCAAGCGGGTCGGAGCCGGACGAAGTTGGTTCGCCTGCGGCCTCCAGGATCGCGCTCGCGATCAGGTCCGGCCGGAGTGTCGTCGCCAGCGGAACGAAGTACACCCGGTTTCCGAACTGACTCTGAAGATTGCTGCCAACCTCAAGTGAGAGCCGTGTCTTGCCTGTGCCGCCCGGTCCCGTCAGCGTGACAAGTCGAGTCGCGCAGCGCTCCGGGTCAAGCCACTCGCACAGCGTGTTGATCTCGCGTTCCCTTCCGAAGAATCTGGAAAGCCGGACCGGGAGTCGTCCGGATTCGACCTCTTCAGCGTTAAGCTTGTCAAAGCTCGCGGATTCGCGGGCTGAATGATCTACCTGAAAGATCTTCTCATGCGCCCCGTCCGTTCCCAACCTGAATATTCCAAGCTCTCTGAACCGTATCCTTGGTTCCGTTGCGATTACGAGAAGCGACGCCGCGGCCTCGCCGCAGACGAACTGTCCCGGATGAGCGGATCCCAGAAGAGCCTTGGTTCTGGAAACAAGACCAGGCGTTGCGGCCCCCGCCGCGAGATCTCCGATCGTGAGAGCCATCCTCGGAAGGCTTTGACGGTTCGAGCCCGAGGCTTTCTTGTCTATCATCCGCTGGAGTTCGATAGCAAAATCCAGTGCCTCGCCGGCACCCGAAAAGAAGAGGCTCGAAGTGTTTCCTTCTGTCCGTATACGGAACTTAGGATCGCGCGACTCTTTAGTGATCAGGTCCCCGATCTTCGACTCGCGGTCTTCGACGGCAAGTAGTGCGACCAGACCGGCTGTACTATCCGTCGAACCCGCGCTCACGAACCGACTTCGCGTCTTCTTTTCTTTCGGTTCTGTTTCGTCGGGTCCGGCGGCCTCACCGGACCTGATGGATTCGACATACGCGGAAATCTCATCCGGCGGTTCGACGCCAAGCTCTTCTTCCAGCACGTCCGTCAACTCCGCAAACTGGCTCAGCGCCTTGGCACGCCGGCCGATATCACCGTACAGCCTTATCAGCGAGAACTGCAGATCTTCATCAAGCGGGTCTTCTTGTACTGCCTCTTTCAGTATCTCGACGGCGGCGATCTCCTGTCCGGTCTCGACCAGTTGCTCGGTCCGCTCTCGAAGCGCGTCGAGGTAAACCATTTTCAAACGGTCGCGTTCGCGGAGACACCAGTCCTCGTAGAACCCGGGCAGAAACTCACCGGTGTACTCCGACCGCAGAGCCGCAAATGCCTTTGCGCGGTCAGCTTCTCCTTCTGAATCCGCAAACTCCTCGAGGGCTCTCGAGAAGCGATCCGCGTCTGTTTCGACGGCTTCTGAATTGACCCCAACGTTGTAACGGTCGGCGACAAGTACGGTGCCTGACTCCACGCCCGGCGGTTCGAGTTGTCTTCGGAGCGAGGAAAGGGATTGGCTTAGGCTGTTTCTCCCCAGAACGGGTTCGCACTCATCCCAGAGCATTTCGATCAATTCCTCACGGGGATGCCGGCGGTCGTGATGATAAGACAGGAAGGCAAGCAGGACCCCTGTCTTGTAAGTCCTGAACTTCGTGATCATGCGGTCATCTACGCGCGCCGAAAGCCCGCCGAGGAGTTTGATCTTTACTTTTCCCTTTAGCACGAGAAGCCGATCCTTAGTTTCTGTAAAGAAATTTGAGTCAAGCCGGCTACAGCAACGATGGCGGCATTATAAGCTTGATGGCGTTATGGCGTTCAAGATCCAGTCTTCGTTCTGGCGCTCGTTCGCAGGCCGGCCGCACACCGATAGAGTGGTGAGGCTGCCGATTGTCGCACGTAAGACAAAGGAAAGGGCCGGATTCTTTCGAACCCGGCCCCGGTTGGCAGTTAAGGAAGGAGCAAAGGAGGTTAACAATGACCGGAGCCAGGCAAAGCTCCGAAGTGTTTGTGTGGGAGAATCCGGGTCAGCATCACAAGAGCCAGGCAAAGCTCTTTTCGAGGATCCGGTACCGCCCGAAGGCGGTGGGAGACTACATAAATTCGGGTACGAGGAGTTCTTCGGCGAACAGCTTGTTCATTATCTGCGAGACAAAGCCCTCGCTTACGTTTACTCCAAGGTCCTCGCCCATTTCCCGGGCGATGGTGCTTTCATCCTTGCACCCGTCGCATTTTTCCCAGACATAGGCAGATGTCGGGTTCAGGAAAATGTACTTTCGGTTGGCGACGTCTTCGATGTAAAGCTGTCCGGTGTCCTTCTTGATCACCAGGTCTGTCGTTCTTGCAATCGGTCTCATAACTTTTCTCCCAGTCTGAAGTTGCCCTCAGGCGGGATACTCTATCGGCAACGAACGTGCCGAAGACGAGCAATCGTCCATAACTATTTCTATCACAAAGGTTTATGGCATTCGAGGGCCTGCGGATCCGGGCAGCGCATCTGGCGGCCGGAATTCAATCTGACCGAAATTGAACCTTCTGCCTGACACAATTTGGTCAGATTAATCGAACCAAAAGCCCCTTAGATCACGGAAATTAACAAAAAATCTTGGCAAATCGCCGTCGTCGTGGTCTATACTCGTCCGCAAATCACATTAACGTAACCTGGCGAAACTGCATGAAATACAAAGTGATGATTGCCGCGGCAGTGTTCTTCGGAACAGCTGCGATCCTGTTCTTTCTGGATCCGGGTAATACGGCGGCTCAGAAGAGCTCATCCCGGACTGATAGTTCAATGACATCGGCCAAAGATGCGGACGACGGAACAGAAGAGCTTTCAGGGTATCTGGAAGGGACGGGCCTTTCGGTCGATAAGCTCTCGCTGCTTCCTCGCCGTGCAGGGGATTCCCGCTTGCTGACGTTTGGAATCGGTGAGGCCGTTCCGTCCGGAAGGCTTCTCGACTCAATAGAAGAAACGCCCACTGTGTCTTTGACAAACACACGATCCGATAAAGGGCCGGTGTCTCGACAGCGCAATTTCGAGCTCGCAACCGATAGGATCGTCGCTCTTGCAGTCGACGCTACTGGAAAATTGCTCTGGTGGGACATTCAGCCGGACCCTCGGGTACTTCGTGCCGAAACCGCCGACGCGGGGGGAAATCTAACGGGAAGCACCTTCTACCGGAGCGTTGCGGAACTGCTTGTCACGATCCCTTCCGACCCGTCGATCACGAGTCTGTACATTTATGTTCCCGAGTGGAACGGGCGGGACGCATATTCGCTCAAGGAGCTGGGAGAGCTGGATGTTCGTTGATCGTGAAAATTCGCGGCCGCAAAGAACGACGCGTGGAAGTTCCGTCAGTTCGGTCGTTGGCATCCTGGTCATTCTGCTTTTGGCAGTGGGAACCGTTAACGCTGAGCCTCATGAGACGATCATTAATAATGGCGATCCGCTCAATCGAATCGATATCGCCATAGTGGGCGACGGCTATACGGCCGTCGAAATGATCAGCTATCGGCAGGACGTTGCACTGTTTATGCAGCGCCTGTTCCAGCAGGAGCCGTACCTGGAGTACAGCGCGTATTTCAACGTTCACCGGATCGATGTTGTAAGCAACGAATCGGGCGCCGATCATCCCGAGCGGAACCCGCAGGTCTTCGTGGATACGGCATTCGACGCCACCTACAATTGCGGCGGTATTGTCAGGCTGATCTGCGTGAATGACACTGCGGTGAACCAGGTGATCACCTCAAGCCTTCCGTCCGGCCACTATGACATCAAGCTCGTTCTGGTCAACGATCCGGAATATGGCGGATCCGGCGGAGCGATCGCGGTCGCTTCCACGCATCTCTCAGCCGTCGAGCTGATACTCCACGAGGTGGGGCACAGTTTCGGGCTTCTTGCCGACGAATACACCTCGGGCGGTCCGGTCTGCAATCCGAACGTCGAGCCGCCGGAGCCGAATGCGACCCGTGAAACGATCCGCGAGCAGATCAAATGGAATACCTGGATCGATCTCGCGACGCCGATCCCGACGACGACGACGGTAAACGGGATCCCCGGTCTGTACGAAGGCGAGAAATCCTGCACGCAAGGGCTCTACAGACCGACTCACGACAGCAAGATGAGGACGCTTGGAAGGCCTTTCGAGCAGATAAACTCCGAACAGCACGTGAAACGGATCTACACCTTTGTCTCGCCGATCGATTCGTTCTCTCCGACCAACCCTGCGCAGATCCTTCGCCCCGACGAATCGATCGACTTTTCCGTCGCCACCCCGGCGCCGGCGACCCATTCGCTGATTGTCGCCTGGACTGTCAACGGACAGCCTGTCGGCACGGGGACGGACTTCGAGTTCTCGGGCGCCGTATTCGGAAAGGGTCAGTTTGAACTGAAGGCAACTGTGTCAGACCCGACTGGGATGGTTCGAAACGATCCGGCGGGCCTCCTTGTTGATTCAATGACCTGGCAGGTTCAGGTCAGAGCTCCTTCGGGCGGGGCAAGAATGGATTTCGACGGTGATTCCAAGACCGATGCTTCGATCTTCAGGCCCAGCCCGACGAACCTTGTCGAAGGCCCGACCGCCGAAGGCAGCACTTCGCAATGGTGGATTCTTAGGTCTTCGGACCTGGGCACGCGCGGACTGCAGTTCGGGAACTCAACGGACATTCCGGCCGCAGCCGATTTCACCGGCGACGGGCGTACTGACATCGCATTCTTCCGTCCGGAATCTGGCTTCTGGTACATTCTCCGGAGCGAAGACGACACCTATTTCGCGTTTCCGTTCGGCGCGCCGGGAGACCTTCCCGCTCCGGGCGATTTTGACGCGGACGGCAAGGCGGATCCGGCCGTTTTCCGTGCGTCAGCGGGGACGTGGTTCATTTTGCGGTCTTCAGATTCCGGCGTCACGATCGTACCTTTCGGCTCGCCCGGCGACACTCCTGTGGTCGGGGACTTCGACGGCGACGGCAGGGCCGACGTCTCGATCAGAAGGCTTCAGCAATGGTGGCAGCTCAGGACGACCGAAGGGGTCAAGTCGTATACGTTCGGGGGGCCCGCCGATGTTACGGCGGTCGAAGACTGGACCGGCGACGGCACATCGGATGTCGCCTTTTACAGGGCCGCCGAAGGCAGGTGGTTCGTGATCAGGTCGGAAGACGACACTTACTTCTCGTTCCCCTGGGGTGTCAGCACAGACATACCCGCGCCTGGTGATTACGACGGCGATGGCGTCGCTGATCCGGCTGTGTGGCGCCCCGATGACAGGACCTGGTATATCTTCGGCTCAACCAGTGGTTTTCAGGCGATCCAGTTCGGATCGGACGGCGACGTACCCTTGCCGGCGTATCCGCACGGTTCGGACTGACGGGCAAGGGGGATCTCCACGAAGATAAACACGAACGTGAGTAATACAGCAGTTCCCTCAAACCGTATCCCGGTCTACATCGCTTGGGCCGTCCGGTTCGCCATCGGGCTCGCGATCGTTGCTGCGGCAATGGCGCCGGCCGGTGATCCGGTTCGGACAGTCAGCTCGAGGCACCCCCCGGGGAATCAGCCTTTGTCATTTGGTTCGATCAATGCCCTTCCCGAAAGCTCCGCAACTCCGTTCTTCATTCCGAACCGCGGTCAATGGGCCGAGGAGGTCAGGTTCGCCGCGCAGGCGGCGGGACAGGACATCTTCTTCCTTGACTCCGAGGTCGCCATATTTCCAATCGTCGCGTCCGGATCTGCGCCTAAAAGCGAGGAGACGATCCGCAAGCGGCCTGCGAGCTACCGGACAGGGCCGATAAGGTTGAAGTTCGAAGGCCCGGCCCAAAAGGTCACCCCGGACGGCGAACTCCCTAGAAAAGGAAGGATGGGATTCTTCAAGGGCAATGATCCTTCGAAATGGGCGGCGAACGTCCCTGTTTTCGGAAAGCTCGCGTTCAGGGACATCTACGAAGGGGTCGACCTTGTCTTTTACGGTACCGATGGCGAATTGCAGTACGACTTCGTCGTCGACGCGGGAACATCCCCGGAGAGCATAGGCTTCCGTGTCGAAGGGGCCGGGTCACCGATTGTGAACCCGGAAGGCGAGCTCGTTGTGTCGCACGGCAAGGAATCCCTCAAGCTCACGAAACCGGTCGCCTATCAGATCGGCGACAGCGGCGAGAGAACGCCGGTAGATGCCGCCTTCAGGGTCACGGACGAATCGATCGTGAGATTCGACCTCGGAGAGTTTGACCCTTCGAAAGAACTCGTGATCGATCCCGTCATCAGCTTCTCTTCATTCCTGGGGGGAATGCGCGAGGACATAGGCAACAGCATCGCTGTAGACCAGTCAGGCGGGATCTACATTGCGGGAAGCACGATATCCCTGGACTATCCCGTCACCCCCGAAAGCAATCCGCAGGTTCTGAACACCGACGACATCTTTGTCACTAAGCTTACGCCCGACGGCTCGGACTTCGAGTATTCGCTCGTGCTTGGAAGCAACTTAGACGACTATGCCAACGACATCGCCCTCGACGCACAAGGGAACGCGTATGTCGTCGGAAAAGCGGGCGGGATCAATTTTCCGGTGTTCAATTCCCTGCGGGATTTGGTGGCGGAACAGGCACCGGGAGCAGAGCTTGGAGGCTTTGGCGGGATCGTCTTCAAGATCAACCAGCAGGGAACCGGCATCGTTTACGCATATGAGTATGGCGTCGACAACACGGCAGTCGCCATAGACGCGGACGGCCGTGCGCACATTGCCGGAACGACCTCGTGCGGAACCTGTATTCCTCTGAACAGTCCCTTGATGTCCCACCGGGGCCGCCGCGACGGCTATATCGGTATCCTCGACCCTGACGGATTTTCTCTTCAGTACTCCACTTACTACGGTGGGGCGGAAGACGACTACCTTGAAGGCATCGACGTGGATGATAACGGAAATATCTACCTTACGGGGCTGACCTGGTCAAACGACTTTCCAGCCGTCAATGCTTACCAGCCCAAAAAGAATGGAGGCGTTGTAGATCTATGGGTGGCAAAGCTGACCCCGGGGGGAACGGAGTATGTTTACTCGACCTACCTTGGAGGCAGCGATTACGAGGAATCCGGCGGGATCGCAGCTGACGCTGAAGGGAACGCGTACATCGCCGGCGGAACAAGATCGGTCGACTTTCCCGTCGGGGAAACGCCCCCGATCGAGCCCTTTTCGGGCATCTTTGCCGCGTGCGCTGCAAAGCTGAGCGCCGACGGATCCACCCTGGTCTATTCGACCACCTTCGGAGGTCTCGAACGTGACTTTGCTCACGACATTGCCGTCAACGGTATGGGAGAAGCGGTGCTAGTCGGAGAGACGAAATCGGCGGATTTTCCCGTCCACAGGAGCGCGAAGCATAAGTCCGGCCTGCATAAGTCCGGAGACGGAGGCAAGAACTGGCGAAACAACTTCGAGGTGATCGAAGGCGAGGCCGTGAACGTTGTAGAGATAGACCCAACGGACTCCAGCCGGGTTTACGCCGGCACAGAACGGGGAATCTGGAAAAGCACCGATCACGGCGAGACCTGGACCAACACAAGCTCGGGTCTGGTCGCCCTTTGGGTTGCCGACCTAGAGGTTGACCCCTCGAATCCGAACGTCGTGTACGCTGGCGTCAGATTTCCCGGCGGAGAGCTTGGGCCAGGAGGAGGGGTGTACAAGTCGATCAACGGTGGCGCTAGCTGGACTTTGAGCAGCAACGGGATCCCCTCCTCGGTGAGGAACATACTTTCGATAGAATTGGATCCGAATGATCCGAACCTCATCCTCGCGGGGACGGCCAATTCTCTGTTCCCGGATCCCCTCTTCCGGAGCACTGACGGCGGGAGCTCCTGGTTCGAAGTAGGTCACAACATCGCCGTATCCGTAAGCGATATCGAGTTCGATCCCTCGAACTCTTCGATCGTCTACGCGACAGGCGGGGACTCCAGATTCGGTTTCTTCAAATCGACCAACCAAGGCCTGACGTGGCAGATCAGTTCATCGGGAATCCCCGAATTTTCGCGTTTGTATTCGGTCGCCGTCCATCCTTTCAACCCCAACGTGCTCTATGCGGGCGTAAGCGGCGGAATGTACAGATCGACCAATGCCGGCGCTTCCTGGCAGGAGGTCTTCGATCTTCCCAACAGCCGCGCGCAGCTTGTGTTCGACCCTTTCGACCCGTCCCGGATCTACGCCGCGTCTCAGCTCGGGTTTTACATTGCCACCGCGAACGGGACTGTCTGGACCAAGGTCGGAGGCGGCCTCAAGTACGAGACACTGGTCGCTCTTGAGGCAGATCCGAATCGGCAGGGTGTCTTGTTCACGGGCGCCGTTCCGGGCAAGGAATTCGACGGATTCGTTACCAAGATCAATTCGGCCGGAAACGGGTTTGTTTACTCATCCCTCTTCGGCTCGCACGCGGTGCCGGAAGACTTTCCGCTCGAGTTTGCGTTCGGCGTCGCATACGGGCCGACAGGAAGCGTGTACGCAACCGGATGGACGCGGCATCCCGGATTTCCTACAACACCGGGCGCGTTCAGCAACCACTACTCGGGAGAATGGGACGCGTTTGTAACCCGCTTTGATGATTCCAGATCGTTGAGAGGAACAGTAACCGGCGGGTCCGGACAGCCGGTTCAGGGCGTCGCGATACTTGTTTCCGGCACGAACGAACTGAGAGAGTTCACCGGCGCGGACGGCATTTACCGATTCGATAATCTGACGGAGGGCGGCTCGTTCGCGGTAACCCCGTTCAAGATCGGAACAAACTTCACACCGGAGAGTGTTTTGATAAACGGCCTGAATGAAGACACGGTCGCAAACTTCACATCCGGACCGGCTTTCCGAACGATCTCCGGACAGGTGGTGAGCGATGGCGCTCCTCTTGGAGACGTTACCGTCACCCTCAGCGGCACAGCGAACTCGGTTGCTCAAACGGGCGCCGCCGGCTCATACTCGTTCTCTGTTCCCAACGGCGGCGATTACGAAGTATCGGTTTCCAGAAGCGGATACATCTTCGAGCCCGCTTCGGTTTCCTTCGACAAACTCTTTTCCGATGCCGTTGCTGACTTCTCAGCCTCGGCCGGATACATCATCAGCGGTCAGGTAACGTTGAATGGGTCGGGTCTGATGTCGGTCCCTGTGCGGGTTACAGGAGCTGCCGGCGGGACAAAGTTGACCGACGGCGAAGGCCGCTTTCTTTTCCAGCTGCCGGCCGGAGGCAGTTACACGGTTTTTGCGGAGTCGGGGCTCTATCGATTTTCGCCGGGGTCGTACGCGTTCGAAGATCTCGATTCTTCCGCACAGATATCGTTCTCGGCCTCGGCGCCGCTGGCGGCCAGCGGAAGGATCGCGCTCTCATCCCACTCCTTTCTGACAACGCCGCCGAATATCGACATCTTCGTTATCGAAGGGTCGGAACTTGTAAATCTCACGGCTTCACCTGAAGACGATTACGAGCCCGCCTGGTCGCCTGACGGCCGCAAGATCGCGTTTGCGTCTATCCGGGACGGTAATTGGGAGATTTACGTTATGAACGCCGACGGGAGCCAGCAAACCCGTCTTACGAACGACTTCGCAGTCGACCGCCGCCCTTCGTGGTCTCCGTCGGGCGAATTCCTGATCTTCGAGAGTCGTCCCGGAGGAACCTCGTCATCGGAGATCTACAGAATGAGGGCGGACGGCTCCGAGCTGGCTCAGATCACGAACAACAGCTTCTACGAACATTCGGCGAAGTACTCGCCGGACGGAAATCTGATCGTCTTTGTAAGCGAGCAGGACGGAAATGCGGAAATATACGTGATGAATGCGGACGGAGGAAACAGGAAGCGCCTCACGACTGATCCGGAGACAGACTCTGATCCGGCGTGGTCGCCGGACGGAAGCCGGATCGTGTTCGCAAGAGGTTTTCAGAACGCCAAAGAGCTTTACCTGATCGACCGAAACGGTTCGAACGAGCTCCGCCTGACACAGAATCAGTGGGAGGACATGATGCCGGAATTCTCCCCGGACGGAACAAAGATCGTCTTCGTAACGACCTTCGAATGCTCGAACTACGACATTTTCACGATGAACGCGGACGGTTCCGGCCGAACGCAGGTTACGAAATGCGGAGGCAGCGACACTCAGCCGACCTGGGAGCCCGTCGCTTCGGGCCGGGCGCCGTTCGATTTCGACGGGGACGGGGCGACCGACGTCTCGGTCTTCAGGCCGAACAGCCAGCCGACCGCCCAGTGGTGGCTTCTCCGGTCCTCCGATTCCGGGACGAGAGGTCTCGCTTTCGGAACCTCGACCGATGTTCCCGTCGCGGCGGATTTCACGGGCGACGGCAAAACGGACGTTGCGTTCTGGCGTCCTTCGACCGGAGAGTGGTTCATTCTCAGAAGCGAGGACGATTCGTTCTTCGCCTTCCCGTTCGGGGCTAACGGGGACATTCCCGCTCCGGGTGATTTCGACGGGGACGGAAAAGCAGATCCTGCAATCTACAGGCCTTCTTCCGGGACCTGGTTCATCGTGAGGTCATCCGACGGAGGATTGTCTGTCGTTCCGTTCGGGGTCGCCGCCGATCAGCCGATCGTTGCGGACTACGACGGCGACGGAAAGGACGATATCGGTGTGTATCGCGCTCCCGACAACCAGTTCTGGCTTTTCAGGTCGACGGACGGTGTGAAGGCGTTCCAGTTCGGGGCTCCCGGAGACCGGACAGCGGTGGGAGACTGGACCGGAGACGGAAAGGCCGATGTCGCGTTCTTCAGGCCTTCTTCTTCGGAATGGTACGTGATCAGGAGTGAGGACGACTCGTTCTTCGCATTCCCATGGGGAGCGACGGGAGACGTGCCCTCACCGGGAGACTTCGACGGCGACGGGAAGTTCGACCCGGCTGTCTGGAGGCCGAGCGACAGGACCTGGTACATCTTCGGAACGACGAGCGGCTTCGAGGCCGTCCAGTTCGGCTCGAACGGGGACGTCCCGCTGCCGAGTTCGGTCAGCGTAAATTAACAGGGATGAAGGGGGTTAAGGAGATCGCTTCTGCCGAGCCCGAACGCTCGGGAGTGCCAGTCAACGCGACTACTCGAATGCTGCAATCTCCTTCACCCCCTTTACCCC
>JAGFIQ010000106.1 GCA_024103495.1 Aridibacter famidurans | reverse complement strand
TTAGAGCAGCCCTTCGCGCTGCACGAGGTACCGCGAACTTCAGTTTGCGCCGCGCGAAAGCGCGGGACTCAACCGTCCGCTCGGGCCGCAGGCGGCCCGCGACAAGCTAAAGCTTATCGTACATCCGGGGCACATTCCCATCGCACATTAATAAAAAAGGCGGGGACTAGCCCCGCCTTTGCTTCATTCCCGTAGTTCGTTTAGTCCAGCGCCGGCATTTCCGCCGCCGGGACCCTCGGAAGCAGTTCGTCCCGCATCGCCAGTTCGTAAACCGCAGCCGCGATGATCGCCGCCGAAGCCTTCACGTCCTCGTCCACGATCCTTTCGTAAGTATCCAGGTTCGTGTGCCAGGTGTGCGTGAAGTACTCGATGGGATCCTGCAGGACCCCGATCCCGGGAAGCCCCGCCTGGTTGAAGGACGTGTGGTCCGACCCTCCGAGCCTGCGGCTGAGCGTGTTGTTAGCGCCCGCGATCTTGAGATCCGAGAACGGAGCAACGGCGTCACGCAGGATCGAAGCCGCCTCGGGCGGTCCGAAAACCGTCATCGCACGCGCCCGTCCGGTTCCGGAATCGATGTTGAAGTACCCGCCGAACTTACTGTACGCAGGCTTCGGATTCTCGGCAGAGCCAAAGTGCTTTTCGACATAAGCCTGTGAACCGAGCAGACCCTGCTCTTCGCCGCTCCAGAGCGCGACGCGTATCGTCCTTCTCGGTTTCACATCCAGAGCCTTAAGTATTCTTGCTGCTTCCATCATCACCGAGCATCCGATCCCGTTGTCGGTCGCGCCGGTCGCCGAATGCCACGCATCAAGGTGTCCGCCGAGCATGATCACTTCGTCAGCCTTGTCCGTACCGGCGATCTCTCCAATAACGTTGTAGGCCGTCGCGCCTTCCGGGTAAATGCTGTTGCGGATGTCGAACTCAAGCTTCACTTTGTTGCCGTTCTGCATCAGCCTCCAGATTCGTCCGTAGTCCTCGTTCCGCATCACGACTGTAGGCACGACCGCCGTCGGATCGTACGTGCTGTTTCCGAAAGCGCGGATCTGGCCGTGAGGCCGTCCCGCATCGTTGATCCTGACCAGAACTCCGGCTTCCTTCAGAAAAGCGTCCATCTGTCGGTTGATCTGGCCGAACGAGAGCCGGTTCGGATCGAGCTGCGGCCTGGGAGCCGCAGCGGGCGGCCCTGCAGGACGTTCCGCAGGAGCAAGCCTCGCAGCGAGAGCCGAATCGTCGAGCCGCTTCGAGGGCTCGTCAAAGCTCACGTTCACATCCCTCGGAGCGCCAAACAGCACGATCTTGCCCGCAAGACTGGCTTTCTGTTCGGCAAAGAACCTGTCGAGAACTTCCTGGGTGATGACCTGCACGTTCGGGAACTCGAGACGAACCGCGTCGCCTGTGACCGCACCATCCGTACTCGGGGTCCACGCGAGCACCTCGAACACCAGCGAGTCCTTGACCGGGCTCACGAGGAATCCCGAAGCGCGGTCGTTCTCCCAGCCGGGTTTGCCCCAGTTCCAGGGTTCCATTTCGGCCTTGTCGAAGCCCCATTCCTTCATCTGCTTCACCGCCCATTCGCCCGCGGCTTTCAGCTTGGGCGAACCCGTAAGCCTTGGTCCGTAGACGTCGGTGAAGTAATGAAGCGTCTTCTTGATCTGCGAATTGTCCATCGCCTCCTTGCGGATGGCGTCGTTGATCGCGGCGTTCTTGTCAGCCGGTTTTGCAGAACCGTTCTGCGCCAGCGCGGCCGGAGCAGTCTGCAACAGCATTCCCGCGAGGAGCAGGCCTCCGGCAAGCTTTCTGAGATTGATCTTGTTCATAATCTGTTTTTCCGGTGCCGGAAATCCGAGCGGGTTCCGGACGAAAGAGATGGTAGTTCCTATTCTTCGAACATTTTACGCAGGCTTTCCGTGTAAGGTTTTCGCGCCACGCCTTTTTCGGTGATTATCGCGTCGACAAGCTCGTTCGGAGTCACGTCGAACGCGTAATTCCCCACACTGATCCCTTCGGGAGCCAGCGCGATGTCCTTGATGTGCGTGACCTCGCGGATGTCCCGCTCTTCGATCGGGATGTCGTCGCCCGTCGGGCAGTTCATATCCACGGTCGAAAGCGGAGCCGCGACGTAAAAAGGAATACCGTGCTGTTTAGCAAGCACCGCGACCATGTAGGTCCCGATCTTGTTCGCCACGTCGCCGTTCGCGGCGATCCTGTCCGATCCGACGACGACGGCATTCACCCGGCCCTTCTTCATAACGTGGCCGCTCTGATTGTCGGTGATAAGCGTTACAGGGATATCGTCTTTCAGGAGCTCCCATGCGGTGAGCCTCGCGCCCTGCAGATACGGCCGGGTTTCGTCCGCGATCACACTGACCTTCTTTCCCTGGTCCTTCGCGCCGCGGATGACCCCGAGCGCCGTTCCCCAAACGCCCCCGGTCGCAAGCGCTCCGGCATTGCAGTGTGTGAGGACAGAGGCTCCGTCCTCGATAAGCTCGCCGCCGAACTGGGCGATCAGGCGCTGGGATTCGATGTCCTCCTCGTGGATCGCCTTCGATTCATCGATCATCGCTGCCTTGATGTCTGTGACCGAGGTGCCGGCGTCCTTCAGTTCCTTGAACTTCCGCTTCATCCGGTCGATAGCCCAAAACAGGTTGATCGCCGTCGGGCGCGTCTTCGCAAGCACTTCGCAGACGTAATCAAGCTCTTCTTCGAGATCGTCCACGTTCGTCCCAACGAAATTCTTCAGGCCAAGCGCGATGCCGTAAGCGCAGGACACGCCGATCGCAGGCGCTCCGCGGATGACCATGTCGCGGATACCGTCAGCGACGTCGTTGTAGGTCTTCAGCATCAGCCACGTTTCTTCGTTCGGCAGCAGGCGCTGGTCGAGCATCCGCACACCTTCATCCGTCCATTCAACAGGTATGATCATTTGCGATTGTTCCTTTGGTTATGAGAAGTTCGGCTTCGATAATACAGCCTGCGGGACAGGCCGGGCAAACGAGGCGGAAACGCGGCGCGTTTGATAGAGAGCGGCGAATGAATTATATTTCGATGTGCCCTCCAAAAGGGTGCCGACCGGCCGAACCAATCTGAAATTCAATTTATGAGGGAATCTGAGGATCATCCCGCAGATATGCATCCTGCAATGAGTCTGCGGCCCGAGCGAGGCTTTCGGGCCGATTTCGATTTCGACGTCCATCTTCCTCCCGCGATCGGCTTTCTGGACACGCTTTCGCGCAACTTCTACTGGTCCTGGTGCGAGGACGGCTCGGAAGTTTTCCGCGACCTCGCCCCGACACTTTGGGACGAGTGCGAGCAGAACCCGCGTGCTCTTCTCAGGCGCATCAGCGAGCTTGCGCTCTGGCAGAAGGCGGCGGAACGCCTCTACGTCGAACGCGTTCAGCGGCTGAAGGAACGGTTCGAAGAATACGTTTCCGCCGAGCCCGCGAGCTTCGGAAAGATCTCCTCCGAGCGCCCGGTCGCGTATTTCTGCGCTGAGTACGGCGTCCACAACTCTCTTCCGATCTATTCCGGAGGACTCGGGATACTCGCCGGCGACCACTTGAAATCGGCGAGCGATCTGAACGTCCCTTTGGTCGCGATCGGGCTTATGTACCGCTACGGTTATTTCCGGCAAAAGGTCGCGCACGACGGCTGGCAGGAAGAATCGTATCGAAACGCGCTGGAAGACGATCTCGCGCTCGAGCCGGTCCTCGACGGCGACGGCGAAAGGGTCCTTGTCTCGATCACGATGCGGGGAAGGCGCGTCCACGCTCAGGCCTGGCTCGCGAGGGTCGGGCGCATCAGGCTCTATCTTCTCGACACCAACGTGGCGGTCAACGACGAAGTAGACCGGTTCGTCACGGGCCACCTGTACGGAGGCGACACGGAGACGAGGATCGTGCAGGAGAAGATCCTCGGTATCGGCGGAATACATCTGCTTCGAAGGCTCGAGATCGAGCCCTCGGTCTACCACCTCAACGAAGGCCACTCCGCCTTCTTGAACCTTGAACTCGCGCGCGAATTTCTCGTTGCGGACGAAGGCCTTTCATTCGACGACGTGATCCCGCTTGTCCGTGAGAAATGCGTCTTTACGACGCATACGCCGGTGGATGCCGGAAACGATTCGTTTCCTCCGGAACTGCTGGAGGAGTGCTTCGACGACGCGTACATCGAGTCTCTCAAGCTCGACAAGCAGGAGCTATTCGCCCTTGGGCGCACGGATCCCGACGATTCGTCCGAATGGTTCGGGATGACGCCCCTCGCGATCCGCCTCAGCCGCTCGTCGAACGGCGTCAGCGAGAAGCACGGCGAGGTCTCGAGAGACCTTTGGCTGCGTATGTTCCCCGGGCTCGAAGACGCCTCCGGAGTCCCGGTCACTCACATCACGAACGGCGTCCATCCCGCGACCTGG
>JAGFIQ010000105.1 GCA_024103495.1 Aridibacter famidurans | reverse complement strand
AAGATCGGTGAAAGGGACATGTTCGGTAACGCAAACAACTCAGTCACGAATAACGCACCTAAATCGGCGCAGCACTCGAACTGTGTCTTGACAAGAAGGCCGCTTTCATAGACGTCGCTACCGCTCCCGAGGTAACGCGAACTCTAGTTTGCTCCGCGCGAATGCGCCGAGTTTCGACAGGCTGAAGCCTATCGTACCTCGCGACGACACCGGGTACTGACCGGGCCCTTGCCTCGGCCATTCAATATGGAAACTATCCTGATCGCGGTATTCATTCTCGGATACCTTTTGATCACTCTCGAACACCCACTGAAGCTCGACAAGACCGTGACGGCGCTGATCATGGCCGCGTCGCTCTGGGCGCTCCTCGCAGTCGGATTCCACTCCGGCTGGGTCGAGATCATCGGCGTCGACCACCGTGCCTTCGCCTTCAACGGCGTCGGAGGGAACGGCCAGGAAGCGTTCGACAGTTCGCTCCTCCATCACCTCGCATCGATCTCGGAGATCCTTATCTTTTTGATCTGCGCGATGACGATCGTGGAGATCATCGACCTTCACAGGGGGTTCTCGGTCGTTCAGGACTTTATCAGGACAAAAAGCTACTCGCGTCTTCTCTGGATAATCGGCTCGTTGACCTTTCTTCTCTCCGCAGTTATCGACAATCTGACCACAACGATCATTATGGTCTCGCTGCTCAGAACGCTGGTCCAGGATCAGGACCGACGTCTGTGGTACGTGGGAATGGTCGTGATCGCGGCGAATGCCGGAGGTGCCTGGTCGCCGATCGGCGACGTGACTACAACGATGCTCTGGATCGCCGACAAGGTAACAGCTTCCAGTCTGATCCTGCACGTGTTCATCCCTTCGCTCGTATGCTTTGCGGTCCCGTTCGGTGTCGCTTCCTTTTTTCTTCACCCGTTTCGCGGCTACGCGGAGTTCAAGACTGATGAGGACACGGAAGCGATGAAACTTCTCTCCAGCCGAACGATGTTCTATCTGGGGCTCGGCGCAATTGTTTCCGTACCCTTCTTCAAAACGATCACCGATCTTCCGCCGTACATCGGGATGATACTTGCTCTCGGGGTTGTTTGGCTGGTCTCGGAGTACATTACGCCTCACGAAAACATAACCGAGTCCCAAAAGAGCCTGTATTCGGCAAAACGCGCGCTGGAAAGGATCGAGTTATCCAGCATCCTTTTTTTTCTCGGTATACTTCTTTCGGTTTCCGCTTTGGAGACGGTCTCTTATGGTGTATTGACCGGCGGCGAAAAGGTCAGTACCCTCCGGTATTTTGCCGAGTTGATGAACGCGGCGATTCCCGGCATGGTACTTACAACTGCTCTGATCGGGATCGCGTCCGCTGTCGTTGATAACGTGCCCCTGGTTGCGGCGGCGCTGGGTATGTTCAACAATCCGGCCGACGACCGTCTTTGGCATCTTCTCGCTTTCACAGCCGGAACCGGCGGAAGCATGCTGATAATCGGGTCCGCCGCCGGTGTTGCCGCGATGGGAATGGAAAGGATAAGGTTTGGCTGGTATCTAAAGAATATAGGCTGGTTGGCGGCGCTCGGCTTTTTGGGAGGGATTGCGGCGTTCATTATCCTGAGGTCTTTCGGAATGTAAGAATTCAGAAACGGCGCGCGATTTGACCTCGTCGCTAAAGCTTGGGGTACTGACTGGGGCCGTCGCTACGGCTCCGGATACTGACCGGGCCCGGTGCTGCGGCTCCGGGTACTGATTTGAGCGGTCAACTCAGCCAACTGAGTCAACTCGATTAACTCAGAAAACTCAACAAACTCAGTAAACTCAGCAAACTCCGTTAACTCGGCAAACTCAGTAAACTCAGCAAACTCGGCAAACTCCGTTAACGCGGCAAACTCAATGATCAGAGACTTCCAGAACACCTCGCCTTCGATAGCCGACACGGCGTTCATCGCCGAAAACGCGATCATCATCGGCGACGTCGAGATCGGCGAGCAGGCGGGCATCTGGTACAACTGCGTCCTGCGCGGTGATGTGAACTACATACGGATCGGCGACCGGACCAACATCCAGGACGCGACCGTGATTCACGTCTCGAGCCGGGACCATCCGACGATCGTCGAGCCGGACGTCGTGGTCGGCCACACAGTCACGCTTCACGGATGCTACGTCGAAAGCGGAAGCCTGATCGGCATCGGTTCGGTTGTCCTCGACGGCGCTCACATCGGCCGCGATTCGCTGATCGCCGCCGGCAGCCTCGTCACTCCGGGCACCGAGATACCGCCCGGATCGTTCGCGCTGGGCCGTCCGGCGCGTGTTATCCGGGAAGTTACGAACGAAGAGATAGAGACCCAGCGGAGGATCTGCGAGGGCTACGTAGAGCTCGGCTCGATCTACGCAAAAGACTAGGGGAAAGCAAAAATGCGAAGGGTCCTGATACTGTTCGCCCATCCGAGGCTCGAGAATTCGCGGATCAACAGCCGTCTGGTCAGTGCTGTGCCGCGCGCGGACAATTTCACGTTCCACGACCTCTACGATAACTATCCCGACTTCAACATCGATATCGAACGCGAGAAAGAACTCCTTCTCGACCACGACGTCGTCGTCTGGCACCACCCCTTCTATTGGTACAGTTCTCCGCCGATCCTAAAACAGTGGATAGATATGGTCCTGGAATACGGATGGGCGTACGGCACCGGCGGCGACAAGCTCAAAGGCAAGGTCATCTTCAACGCGATCACGACCGGCGGGAACAACGACGCCTATTGCCCCGAAGGCTACAACTGCTTTACGATCACCGACTTCCTGCGGCCGTTCGAACAGACCGCGAGGCTGTGTAATATGGACTACCTTCCGCCGTTCGCGGTGATGGGAACTCACAGGATGAAGGAGCCCGAGATTGAAAAAGCGGCGGTCGAGTACGGGAAGTTTCTGGAGATGGTCGGGAATGGAGGGTTTGATCCGGAGAGACTCCGAAGCCTGAAGTTTCTGAACGACTTCTCGTCGCAGGGTTCTTAAGATCAGAGGACAAGATGGCAGCAGCCGATTTTCTTTCACAAGCCACAGTCTATCTCGCCGCCGCGGTGATCTGCGTTCCGATCGCGAAACGCCTCGGCCTCGGATCGGTGCTGGGCTATCTGATCGCGGGGATGCTGATCGGGCCTTACGTCTTCGGTTTTCTGGGCGAGGAAGGCGAGGACCTGATGCACTTCGCCGAGTTCGGGGTGGTGATAATGCTGTTCATCATCGGCCTCGAGCTCGAACCGCAGAAGCTCTGGCGGCTCAGGAAGCAGATCCTGGGAGTCGGGATGTCGCAGGTGCTCGTTACGGCGGCGATCATCTTCGCGGCCGGGCTTGCGCTCGGTTTGATCTGGCAGAGCGCCCTCACGGTCGCGCTCGCGCTGGCGCTTTCGTCGACCGCGATCGTCCTGCAGACACTTGCCGAAAAGAATCTTATGGACAGCGAGGGAGGCCGCAACTCCTTTGCAGTCCTGCTCTTCCAGGACATCGCGGTGATCCCTATCCTGGCGATCCTGCCTTTGCTCGCGTTCCGGTCCGCCGCTTCCGGCGAAGGTTCGAAGACCATCCTCGAAGGCCTTCCGCTAGGGCTCCAGACCGTCGCCGTTCTCGCCGCGGTCGCCGCGATAGTGCTTGCCGGTCGGTACCTGATCGTCCCGGGGCTCCGCGCGATCGCGAGGGCGCGTCTGAGAGAGTTGTTCACCGCCGCCGCGCTCCTGATAGTCGTGGCGATCGCACTGCTTATGCAGTCGGTCGGGCTTTCTCCCGCGCTGGGCACATTCCTCGGGGGCGTGATCCTCGCAAACAGCGAGTACAAGCACGAGCTTGAAAGTGATCTCGACCCGATAAAGGGCCTTCTGCTAGGGCTGTTCTTTATCGCGGTCGGGGCGTCGATCGATTTCGACCTGATCGCGGCGAATCCGGTCCTCGTCGTCTCATTGACATTCGCGCTGATGGCAGTGAAGTTCGCGGTCCTTTTCACGATCGGGCGTGTTTTCAGACTGCTGACGGCGCAGAACTTTCTTTTCGCGTTCGCGCTCGCGCAAGCCGGCGAGTTCGCGTTCGTGATCTTTTCGTTCGCAGCGCAGCTCGGGATCGCGAACAGCGAGGTGCTTGGGTTCGGGATATCGGTAGTCGCGCTCTCGATGACCGTCACGCCCCTGCTATTCATCGTCTACGAAAAACTGATCCAGCCCAGGCTCTGCGACGGGACTCCCAGGGAAGAGAAGCCGGACGATGTCGTCGAGGAAAAGAACAAGGTGATAATCGCCGGGTTCGGGCATTTCGGGAGCACGGTCGGCAGGTTCCTGCGCGCGAACGGCATCGAGGCGACGTTCCTGGACAACGATCCCGACCGCGTCAACCTGTTGAGAAAGCTCGGTTTCAAGGTCTATTACGGCGACGCGACGCGTCCCGACTTCCTCCACTCGGCCGGCGCCGGTGACGCGCGAATATTCATTTCGGCGATCGACGACCCGGACCGGAATTACGAGCTTGTCGAGACGCTTCAGAAACACTTCCCGCATTTAGAAATAATGATGCGGGCCAAGAACCGCTACGACGCGTACGAGTTCCTGGAAATGGGGCTTGAGGACATCTACCGGGAGAGCCTGGACACGTCCGTCCGTCTCGGCGTCGACGTCCTCCGGAAGCTCGGCGGCGGCGCTTACACTTCCTACAGAGCGGGCCAGCAGTTCGTGAAGCGGGACGAGGCCGCGATGCGGGAGCTCGCGGAGCACAGGCACGATATGAAGGCGTACATTTCGGAAGCGCGCGCGAGGATCGAGCTTCAGGAAGAGCTTATGGAGAAGGACCTCGAGGACAAGGCGCGCGAGATGGACCACGCGTGGGACAGCGAGCCGCTTGTGCGGGGATTCGGCGCGGGGGAGTGACGGACGTGTCAGTAGCCCGACCGTCAGGGAGGGCGTAGATCAGATCGTGTCAGTGGCCTGACCGTCAGGGAGGGCGTATAATTTCCTTTACTCGCCTTGGCGCTTTAGTTCGCTGAGTAACTTAGAATTCGAAAAAGGTCAGACCTTCAGATGAGAAGGATCTGGCCTTTTCTTTTTTTCCACTATGAAAAGAGACTATATAGACTTTCGGGAGCGCAGTGCGCCTTTGGCATTCCTGATAACTTTTCGCTGTTACGGGACGTGGCTTCATGGGGACCGACGAGGGTCAGTTGATAGAAGATTTCACAATCGGTACGACGCGCCAAAGCTCCCGAAATGTCCTTTAGAGAAGACTTCGGAAAGGGCGATGAAGCAGCCCCCTTATTCTCTGGGTCGTTTGGAAAGGCGAACGGCAAACAAGGTGATCAGAGAGGTTTGCGAGCACAGAGGTTACACACTCCACGCACTAAACGTGCGGACAAATCATATACATTTAGTCGTCGGATGCGGCGATACTCCTGAGAAGGCAATGAACTGTTTCAAGGCCTATATCACCAGGCGACTGCGTTCGAAGAATCTTGTCGGTCCTGATCGGAAGGTTTGGTCAAGACATGGCAGCACGAAATACCTTTGGACGGAAGAACAGGTGGAAGAGGCGATCGGGTATGTCGTTCATGGTCAGGGACCTGACCTTCCCTGAGTCTGAAGAAACCAATGGTAATTCAGGCGCGCCATTTACGCCCTCCCTGACGGTCGGGCTACCGACACTTCTGTATTTGTCCATCGAGACCATCTGTGACTACACTCTTCCCAATGACCAATACCAACCCCGCGCGCGGAATGCGCGATTTCCTCCCCATCGATGTACGCAAGCGCGAGTTCGTGATCGGCGTCATCAAGGAGGTGTACGAGAAATACGGCTACGAGCCGCTCGAGACGCCTTCGATCGAAAACCTCGACACGCTGACGAACAAGTACGGCGAAGAGGGTAACCAGCTGATGTTCAAGATCCTCAAGCGCGGTGAGAAGCTTCAGCAGGAGCTCGCCGAAGGCACGATACGCGACGAAGACCAACTTTCCGATCTGGCGCTTCGCTACGACCTCACCGTGCCGCTCGCAAGGGTGATCGCGAACCACCGCAACGATCTCCCCAAGTTCTTCAAACGCTATCAGATACAGCCGGTCTGGCGCGCAGACCGTCCGGCGAAAGGAAGGTTCCGCGAGTTCTGCCAGTGCGACGTCGATTCGATCGGATCGACCTCGCCGGTGATCGAGGCCGAGCAGATCGCTGCGGTTTCGGAGATCCTGAATAGGCTGGGATTCGGGGATTTCGAGGTGCGCCTGAACCACAGGAAGGTGCTGTCCGGAATACTCGAGATCGCCGGGGTCCACGAAGACAGCCACTCGGACGCGCTGGTCGTGATCGACAAGCTCGACAAGATAGGGCGAGGCGGAGTTGAGAAGGAACTGAAGGAACGCGGGATCGGCCCCGAGGGGCTTGCAAGGGTTCTCGCATTGGCGGAATCCGGGACCGCCGCCACGATGAATGATCTTGAGGACCTCGTTTCGGCGAGTATGGTCGGAGCGGAAGGCGCAAAAGATCTCGAACAGATCCTTGGTTTTTCCAGCGAAGACACGAAGATCGTCCTCGATCCGACCCTCGCCAGAGGCCTCTCGTACTACACCGGCGCGATCTTCGAAATACGCGTTCCGGACCTTGCGGGCAGCCTCGGCGGAGGCGGCCGCTACGACGGCCTGATCGGGATGTTCGGGAAAGAGGAGATCCCCGCCTGCGGGTTCAGCCTGGGGCTCGAGAGGATCCTTGTAGTGATGGAAGAGCGCGGGATGTTCCCCGACGATCTTCCTTCCGCGCCCGCCGACGTGATGGTCACGGTTTGGAGCGAGGAGACTCTAGGAGAATCGCTGAAACTGGCCGGCGAACTGCGCGACGCGGGCATCCGCACTCTCGTCTATCCGCAGACGGACAAGCTCGGCAAGCAGTTCAAGTACGCCGACCAGATAGATGTTCCGAAGGTCTGCATCCTCGGTGAATCGGAGATCGAGAAGAGCGAGGTGTCGGTGAAGGATATGAAAACGGGCGAGCAGAAGACGGTGGGGCGCAGTTCGCTTGTAGAGACGGTGAAAGTCGATTGATAATTAATAATTGGTAGTTGAGAATTTGGGCTTCAATTTTCAATTCTTAGGGTCCAGTTGTTTTGACCACGAAAGGACACGAAGATACACGAAGACGAAAACCGCGATAGCTAAACTGAGTTATCGATCCTAATCATCCTGTGCATCCTGTTCCCTCCTCCCTGGTTACTCCGAATCTTCCCATTCCCGGCCCAATCTGCTATAAATTCCCGTAGTTTTTCTCACCCGGTTTCAGCGAACTCTCACAACCCGCCGAACCCGGAAACTCAATTAACCCGGTTAACTCAGCAAACTCGGTAGTCTCCGTAAACTCGGTAAACTCCGCAGACTCGGCCAACTCAGTTAACCCGGTTAACTCGCTAGACTCAGACAACTCAAGAATATGCTGTTCCTCACGCAGTCCGCCGCCGTTTACGGCATCGACGCCCTCATCGTCGATATCGAAGTCAACCTCAAACCCAAGCAGGGCGAGAACGACCAGACCCCAAGGATCGTCGTCGTCGGCCTGCCCGATACCGCCGTCCGCGAGTCGAAAGAGCGCATACGCGCCTCGATAGACAACAGCGGTTTCTTCTTCACGCTTGAGAACGTCACGGTCAACCTGGCGCCCGCCGACGTCCGGAAAGAAGGCGCGAGCTTCGATCTTCCGATCGCGCTCAGCATCCTCGGAGCCTCCGGCGACCTTGGCAAGTCGGATGACTTGCAGGACGTCTTGAGCATCGGCGAGCTATCGCTCGACGGCCGGGTGCGTCCGGTACGCGGCGCTCTGTCGATCGCGCTAAGGGCGCGCGACTCCGGGATCAATCACCTGATCATACCCGAGGAGAACGCGCCTGAAGCCGCTGTTGTGAAAGAGGTTACGGTCTATCCGGTGGCGACGCTCCGAGACGCCGTGACGGTATGCATAGACCTTATGGCAGGCAATGAGACCCGGATCAAGCCCGCCAGCCCGGAAGAAGCGATGAAGCCGCGAGCCGAGCCGAAGCAGAAGATCGACTTCAACGAGGTCCGCGGTCAGCAGACCGCTAAACGCGCTCTCGAGGTCGCGAGCGCGGGCGGCCACAACATCCTTTTGATCGGCCCGCCGGGCTCCGGAAAGACGATGCTCGCCAAGCGCTTCCCTACGATCCTGCCTCCGCTGGAATTTGAAGAATCGCTCGAGATAACGAAGATCCACTCAGTCGCCGGACTCACCAACGGAACGGGGCTGGTCACGGAAAGGCAGTTCCGGAACCCGCACCACACGATCTCGCAGGCCGGCCTTATCGGCGGCGGATCGATCCCGAGGCCCGGCGAGGTTTCGCTGGCCCACAACGGCGTGCTGTTCCTCGACGAGCTTCCGGAGTTCGAAAGGACCGCTCTCGAGGTTCTCCGCCAGCCGCTCGAAGACAAGGAGGTCACGATCTCGCGCGCCGCGCTTTCGCTGACCTTTCCCGCCAGCTTCACTCTCGTCGCCTCGATGAACCCCTGCCCGTGCGGCTACCACGGTTCGGGCCGCGAGTGTTTCTGCAATCCGTTCATGATCCAAAGGTACGTCGGCCGCATCTCCGGGCCCTTGATGGACCGCATCGACATCCACGTCGACGTTCCGGCGGTGAAGTTCAAGGAACTCCGTGGCCGGGGAGTTCCGGAGGGCGACACTTCGGACGCGATCCGCAAGCGTGTCGTTGAGGCGAGGAAGATACAGCTGGAGAGGTTTAAGGGAGAGGGAATCTACTCAAACTCGGCGATGGAGCCGAGGCTTATAAGGAAATACTGCGGTCTGGACGAGGAGAGCGAATCGATGCTCGAAAGGGCGATGACGAAACAGGGACTGTCAGCGCGAGCCCACGACCGGATCCTGAAGGTCGCGAGGACGATCGCCGACCTGGAAAGCTCGGAAAAGATCGCCCCGGGCCACATCAGCGAGGCGATCAACTACCGCTCGCTGGATAAGAATTACTGGGTCTGAGCGACAAGACTCATCTGCGATCCGGCCCTTTTTGGGCGTGGCCTTCTTTGCGGATCTTTGCGGCTTCGCGCCTTTGCGTGAGGTCTTCTATCCCTTGAACATCCGGATCGTGGAAAGAGGTCTGACCCGCAAAGCCGCCAAGGCGCCAAGTACCGCAAAGAAGAAAACGGCGTTCGCAAGGCAGCGTTGGGACCGCTCCTCGTTCAAATTGCTTTGCATTGCGACGCTTTGCGCCTTTGCGACTTTGCGGGAGGCGGAGTTTCGAATCACTGAGCCGATCACGGAAAAAACTCTCGCGAAGGCGCGAAGCCGCAAAGACCCGCAAAGGAGAATTCGCACTTAAGCAGGACAGAACTGATTACCGGCTTACGACATTGAGTCCGGTCGCCGATTCAAGAAGTGATCGCAGGTCCTCGACATCTTCGGGCGGGACCTTTCGGGGTGTGATCGCCGGATACGGCGTTTCGTCGTAGTTTCCACGGGCCTCGATGAACCACGCGCGCGGGATCGCCCGGGTCGGCGTGTTTATCTGCACTTCGTCCGGGCGGATGTCTTTGAGGATCTCGCACAGTGATTCGAACTGGGCATCGGTATACGGCCTGTACATCGACTGAATTGCCAGAAATCCCTTGTACGAATCCCGGAACTTCTCTATACCCTCGACGACCGATTCCAGCGTGATTCCTTCAACCGGGCGGTTGATACGCCTGAACGAAGCCTCGTCCGAGGCGTCGAGTTTGCAGAACACGCGGTCCGCGAGCGAAAGATCGGCGACGACCTCTTCGTCGTTCAGGTGAGCCGCATTCGTCAACACGACGATCTCTTTTCCTGTGATCGCCCGCGCCGCTCGGATCGCCTCTCCGAGGTTCTTGGCGAGCGTCGGCTCGCCGCTGCCGGAGAATGTAACGACATCAGCCGAACGCCAGTCCGATTTGTGAAGATCCGCGATCACCTGGCGTGTCGGGACGAACTCGCCTCGCTTGGCGGTATGGACGTTGATCTTTCCGAGCTGGCAGTAAACGCAGCGAAAGGAACAGATGGAGTTGACGAAGAGCAGATCGATACCGAGCGACCGACCGAGCCTCCACGACTCGACCGGCCCGTAGACCGTGCTCAGTCTCGGATAGACCTCTTCGTAGTCTCCCATCGTCTTTTTCGAAGTGCAGCGGTCAGCGTCTGACGACCTCGACCGGGCAATCGGCGCGCGCCGCGACAGCGGCAGACGTGCTTCCGATCAGGAATCTTCCGAGTTTCACTGCAGAAGAGTTCGCGCCGATGAAGACGCAGTCGGCGCCAAGCCTTTCCGCTTCCTCTATCACGACCTGTTTCGGATTTCCGTTCTTCACTTCCAGCGACACGTGACAGCCCGCTCCTTCGAGCGTCTTGAATGCCTTGTCGGCAAGCTTCCGGATGTGGTCCCGCTCGGTCTTGGCTTCTTCTTTCACCCATTCAACGATCGGCGGAATGAACCTCCCGACCGCCGTCGGAACCAGCTCCTCGCACGCAGTGACAAGGTGGATCTCGCAAGGAACGTCCCAGGTCCTCCCAGCGACCGCGTTTACGGCGGCGTACGAACCCTTGGAACCATCGAAGGCGATCACGATCACGGACTTTCCCGGAGATGGGTCGTATGTCCTTCCAATCCTTACCGAACAGGAGGCCTCTGAAAGGACCTTCTGCGAAATACTTCCCAAAATAAGCCGTCCGAGCGCCGTGCGGCCCTGCGAACCGACGACGACAAGATCCGGCTTGAATCGCTCGGCCTCCGTTAATATCTCGAGCGCAGGTGATCCGGAAACGGCCTTCGAATCCACTTTCCAGGCCGGCAACAGGGCGCCGATCCTCTCCGAGGCGTGCTTTGCAAGCGTGGATGCTTCCGCCAGTCCCTGGGTCGAGCGCATACCGGATACTGACGAATCGCCATTCTCTCCGACCTCCGGCAGCCAGTGCTCGGCGACCGAGATCACCAGCGCTTCCGCTACTGCGATCCCAGTACGCAGAAGGTCCTCGATAGCCTGATCGGCGGAGGGTGAGCCGTCATAGGCTACGAGGACCTTCATTGTTTGCTCTCTGCTTTCCATAGGAGAAAACGATCTGGACGTGTCCGTGAAAATTCAAGATCTACCGGATGTCTTCAACCGACGGTTCGGCAAAGAACATGCCAAGTCTGCAACCGCCTGTTTTTCGGCACTTTGCGGCTGCGGTCGATGCACAGGAGGGGACGGGGCGCGGATTACTGCGCGGAAGGCGCGGGCAATTTTCACGATCGTGCGGATGGGAATATAATTGATCTATAAGTAGTGGCTGAGAATCGCGACCTTCTGAGCACGAAGTCGTGGGAGAACCTGACGAATGGCAAAACAGTCCAGCAAGTCTGAGACGATCCTGGTCGTCGACGACGATCCGCAGATCCGCACGACGCTCGACAGCGTCCTCAAGTCCTGGGGTTACAAGTGCATCGAGGCGGGGACGGTCGCTGACGGGGAGCGCGTATTCAGCGACATCCTGCCGGCCGTCGTCCTACTGGACATCGACCTTCCCGACGGCTCGGGCCTTGACCTTCTCACGAGGATCAAAGCGATCAACTCCGACTCGATCGTCGTGATGATAACCGGCGACGTTAATGTCGATAACACGATCGAGGCGCTTCGCGGCGGGGCTCACGACTTCATAGGAAAGCCGATCAGTCTGCAAGAGCTGAAGATCACGATCCGAAACGGGATCGAGACCCGCGAGCTCCGTAAGGAGGTCCAGTCGGTCAGAAAGGCGCGGTCTGAGAAGTTCAGCTTCGACCAGAACATAGGCGAGTCGGCCCCGATGAAGTACGCGGTCGAGATGGCCCGGAAGGTCGCCGAATCGGACATCAACGCGGTCCTTCTTCAAGGCGAGACCGGGACCGGAAAGGACCTTTTCGCGCGCGCGATCCATTACGCTTCGGCCCGCGCAGACCATCCGTATCTAGCGATCAACTGCGCCGCTCTGCCGGCGAACCTGATCGAATCCGAATTGTTCGGCTACGAAAAGGGCGCCTTCACCGACGCGAAGAGCCGGAAGGAAGGCCTCTTCGAACAGGCGAACGGCGGCACGCTTTTCCTCGACGAGATCGGGGAGATGGATGTGACGCTGCAGGCGAAGCTGTTGAGAGTGCTGGAAGACAATGCGTTCCGGAGGGTCGGAGGACTGAAGGACCTTCCGCTCGACGTCCGCGTGATCGCGGCATCGAACCGCGACCTCAAGCAGGAAAGCGGCGAAGGAAGCTTCCGGCTCGACCTTTATTACCGCCTTTCCGTGATCCAGATCGACATTCCGCCGCTCCGCGACCGCGGCGACGACATCCTCCTGCTTGCGAAGCATTACATCGAGGAGGTCAACGACAAGTGGCGCAAGACCCGAAAGCTCAAGGACCTTGCTCCCGAGGCCGCCTCCCTGTTTCTCAAGCACGAGTGGCTCGGAAACGTGCGCGAGCTGAAGAACGTGATCGAGCGGGCTTCGATCCTCGAAGACGGCGAGCACGTCACGGCGCGCCACCTTCCGTTCAACAGCCGTCCGGGCGCTTCCGCCGCCGCGGACGGATCGCCATCCTTCATCCTGCCGCCTTCGGGGATTCCACTGGCCGACGTCGAGATGCAGCTCGTGCACCAGGCGCTTGAGCGGACCGGCGGAAATCTGACACAGGCCGCGAAGCTGCTCGATATCTCGCGCGACCAGCTGCGGTACAGGCTCAAGAAGGAAGAGGAAGGCGGCTGAACGGCGGCCACCGGCTGATGACCGTGAAGAACCACGAAAAAGCAAACAACAGCGCCGCTCTTCAGCGCGAGCTTTCTGACATCAAGCACGCGCTCGACGAATCCACTATCGTGGCGATCACGGACCGCAAGGGCGTGATCACATACGTCAATGAGAAGTTCTGCCGGATTTCCAAGTATTCGCAAAAGGAACTGCTCGGCAACACCCACCGCGTTATCAATTCCGGGTATCACTCAAGGGAATTCTTCCGCGAGATGTGGAGAACGATCTCGGGAGGCGAGGTCTGGCGCGGCGAGATCCGGAACCGCGCCAAGGACGGCACATTCTACTGGGTCGACACGACGATCGTCCCTTACCTCGACAAGGAGGGAAAGCCCTATCAGTACGTCGCGATCCGTCACGACATCACCGCCCGGAGAGAAGCAGAAGAAAGGATTCGCCAGCAGGCTTCGCTCCTGGAGCGCACGCGTGACGCGATCCTCGTCTGCGACCTCGATTACCGCGTGATCTACTGGAACAAGGGCGCGGAAAGGACCTACGGCTGGGAAGCGGGCGAGATCCTTGGGAAGCACGTCTGCGAGGTGACCTGCCGAGGCGACAAGCATATGCTGAAAGAGGCCGCCGAGGCGCTTGAGGGGAAGGGTGAATGGCAGAGGGAGGTCGAGAACTTCGACAAGGATGGACGGGCGATCTCCGTATTCAGCCGCTGGACGCTGGTCCGCTCCGACGACGGCAAGCCGGACTACTACCTGATCCTGAACAGCGACGTGACGGATCTGAAGCGCGCCGAGGAGCACCTCCTGAGGGCGCAGAGGATGGAATCGATCGGGACGCTCGCCGGCGGGATCGCCCACGATCTGAACAACATACTCTCGCCGATCCTTATGGCGGTCGAGATGTTGAAGACCGACGAATCGGTCAGCGAAACCTCTGAGCCCTGGCTTTCGATCATCCACGACAACACAAAGCGCGGCGCGGACCTGATCAAACAGGTGCTCACCTTCGCCAGGGGGGTCAAAGGCGAGAGGGTCAGCGTGAGCGTCAAGCATCTTGTCAAAGAACTTGTAAAGGTCCTCAAGGAAACACTGCCGAAACAGATCGAGATCTCTTACCGGATCGAGGAAGACGTCCCGACCGTCCTCGCCGATCCGACCCAGCTTCACCAGGTGCTTATGAACCTTGCGGTCAACGCGCGTGATGCGATGCCGCACGGCGGCTCGCTCCGTTTCGACGTAAGATACGCCGACGTCAGCGACGACTACCGCTCGTTCGTTTCGGAAGCCGAGCCGGGAAGCTATGTGGCTGTCAGCGTTGAGGATACGGGCACGGGAATGGACAAGGAAGTGATGGAGCGGATCTTCGACCCGTTTTACACTACCAAAGCGACCGGAAAGGGGACGGGGCTCGGACTCGCGACATCGGCGTCGATCGTCCGAAGCCACGGCGGCTTTCTTAACGTTTACAGCGAACCGGAGCGAGGCTCCCGCTTTTCCGTCTATATCCCGGCCGAATCCCGCCGGAAAACCGCTGCTGATTCTCCTTCGGCGCCAACCTATCCTCGCGGCAGCGGCGAACTGATCCTGATAGCGGATGACGAAGAGAAGATCCTGAGCGTGACCCGCGCCACGCTTGAGAAATTCGGCTACAGGGTTGCGGCCGCAAGGGACGGAGCCGAGGCCGTCGAGACGTTCGAACGCATGAAGGACGAGATCGCGATTGTCCTCACAGACATCGCGATGCCCGTGAAGGACGGCGAGGCCGCGATCCGCGAGATCCGCGGGATAGATCCCGGCGCGAAGATCATCGCCGCCAGCGGCCTGGCCTCCGAACTCGACATCGACGGCGAAAGGGTGGACGCCTTTCTTTCGAAACCCTTCACTGCAGAAACCCTCCTTGTCACGATCGCCGAGGTTCTCGGCGGAAAGCCCGCCTGACAGAGCCGCCGCCGCGAACACTACCCGCGGAAAGATACGCGAGAACTTGCGGAAATTTACCTTGCCGGGTGCGCTTCTGAATGTTCCGGTGTCCTGTTTATCGCCCTTCGTGGCGGGAACGGCGCTTGCGCCCGTGTGATAGTGTGTAGGCATCGAGAATCGGCCGGGATGACATTGGCTTCGGTCCCGGCATATGAATTTCGAAGCCGGATAGGGGCAGCCGTGTGGAATCAACTTGACGAAGACCAGGCGAAGGCGATACTCGCCGCGAAACATTTTGCTCATCTCGGATGTGTGCTGGATGACGGAACGCCCTATGTCATCCCCGTAAACTACATCCTGAAAGACGGCGCGGTTTACATTCACAGCCTTGAGGGAAAGAAACTCGAGGCTCTGCGGAACAACAAGAGCGCCTGCATACAGGTCGAAGACATCCGCAGTCCGTTCAAATGGAGAAGCGCCATCGCATTCGGGGAGTTCGAAGAGATAGACGACCCCGAGGAAAGCAGCAGGATCCTGGAAGAACTTCTGGCTCATTTCACGGCTTTGACGCCCGTGGAAGGCATCGATTCCGATGACACCTCTCGTGGCGAGATCGTTGTTTTCAGGATCAGGATCGACCGCCTTACGGGCGTGGCGGAAAACTGAATCGCGCTCCAACTTTGAAGGTGGAAGCGCAAGGAGCAATGAGATGGAAATCAAGAACCTAATGACAAGAGACCCCGCCAGATGCACGCTTGAAACGAGCCTGCACGATGTGTCACAGCTTATGATCGACAACGACTGCGGGTGTATTCCGGTCGTCGAGAACGACGAATCGAATACGCCGATCGGGATGATCACGGACCGCGACATAGTCATCAGGACCGTGGCGCACAACAAGAACCCTCTGAACATGATCGTCGGCGAAGTAATGACCGACAAAGTGATCTCGGTTACTCCCGACACAACGGTGGAGGCCGCCTGCGAACTTATGGAGAAGAACCACATACGCAGGCTCGCGGTGACCGACGAGAACAACAATCTGGTCGGGATGCTTGCGCAGGCGGACATCGCCAGATCGGCGCCGGAACACGAGACCGCCCAGCTTGTAAAGGAGGTCTCCGAGAGCAATCTCGCGATGTCGGCGTAGGGAAACGGAGGTGTGACGATGCACCACAGATTCACCAACAGACGCGAGGCCGGCAGATCGCTCGCGGCGAAGCTCGAGGGCTTTCGGGATAAACCCGGAGCAGTCGTCCTCGCGCTTCCGAGGGGCGGCGTGCCGGTCGCGTATGAGATTGCAAAGGCGCTGAAGCTGCCTCTCGACGTGCAGGTCGTCCGGAAGCTCGGCGTCCCGGGTCAGAGAGAGCTCGCGTTCGGCGCGATCGCTCCCGGAGGCGTCGCCGTTTACAACGAGCGGCTCCTGGAGCAGCTGAATCTCGGCGACGAAGCGATCGGCAGGGTCCGCGACGAGGAATCGGCGGAGCTAGCGCGCAGGGAATCGGAATATCGAAGAGGCCGCAAGGCGCCGGATCTGAAAGAAAGGACCGTGATCCTTGTCGATGACGGTCTCGCCACCGGAGCGACGATGCGCGCGGCGGTCGAATCCGTCCGGAAGCAGTCGCCGGCGGGCATCATCGTCGCCGTGCCAGTCGCGGCGCCCGATGTCTGTTCCGCGTTCGATATCCAGCCCGATGTGACGTGCGTCTGCCTCGTGATGCCGGAGCCGCTTTACGGCGTCGGATGGTGGTACGAGAACTTTGAACAGACCACGGACGAACGAGTGCGTGAGCTTCTGGACGCGCTTCAACCTGCCGCCGCAGCTAACGGAAAGGCGGCTTGACGAAAGAGAAGAAGATGGATAAAGAATGCGCGCACGTGCCCTGCCGATGCAGGGCCGAACCGGGGAGCGATTACTGCAGTCCTCAGTGCGAACAGTCGCTCGGCAAGACGGATTGCGAATGCGGGCATCCGGAGTGCCGGGCGATGGGTTTCGAAGGAGCTTTCAACGATGCAAAGGATCAGATCTGAATTTCAGTTCGACCGCGATCTCGATGCGGCGCCTACGGCGTTCGCGACCGAGAAGAACCGATTCAAATTCCGCTGCGGAATGTGCGGCGGACCGATGTTCGTCGACAGGGCGCTGAAGAACAAGCTCGAAAAGGCACGTGAAGAGGGCCTTGAAGAGAACCCTCTCGTCTGCGACGAATGCGAGAGGGACTTCCAGGAGGATGAACGGCCCGCGTAGCGGGGGCCCGCCTTCCTCCCCGAAACGGGGACAGGTCCGTCCACTCACGCACTGCCTCAGGCCGTTCGCAGCCGGTAACGCGCAACGGCCTTTGTGATCTCCACGATCAGTACCGGAAGTGCGATCGCCGCCGCAAGGACCGGAAGATCTCCAGCGGTCGGCGTCGTGACCCCAAGCACGCCTGCCAGCGGCTGCCAGAACACCGCGACCGCCTGCAGAGCGACCACCGCTCCCGCCGCCGCGAATATCCAGGGATTTGAGAACGGCCGGTTGAAGACCGATCGTATTCTGGACCGGCAGTTGAAGAAATGCCCGAGCTGTACGCCGATCAGCGCCAGAAGCGCGATCGTTCGGGCGTGCTCGCCTTCCCCGTAAACCCCCAGTGCCCAAAGGTAGGCCGCGAGCGATATCACCCCGAGCATAGTTCCCTGCCATCCGACCAGCGTGAGAAATCCGCGCGAAAGCATACGCGTCCCCGGCGGCCTCGGCGGACGCTTCATTACATTCTCCGTAGGCGGCTCGACAGCCAGCGCAAGCGCGGGGAAGACATCCGTGACAAGGTTGACCCAGAGTATCTGAAGCGGCAGAAGCGGAAGCGGAAGGCCGGCGAGGATCGCGATGAAGATCAGCAGAACCTCTCCAAGGTTGTGCGAGAACATCATGTGCACGAAACGCAGTATGTTCGAATAGATCGTCCGTCCGCTCTCGATGGCATTGACGATGGTCGCGAAATTGTCATCCGTCAGGACGATGTCTGCCGATTCCTTCGCGACCTCGGTCCCGCGCATCCCCATCGCGACGCCTATGTTCGCCTGCTTCATAGCCGGCGCGTCGTTGACGCCGTCGCCCGTGACCGCGACGACCTCGCCGGCATCCTGAAGCGCTTTCACGATCCTGAACTTGTCCTCCGGAGAGACCCTCGCGAAGACCTCCGCCCGTTTCAGAAGGGGCATCATCCCGGAGGAACCTGCCCTTGCGAGTTCCGAAGCGTGGACTGCCGCATCCTCTCGAGATGCAAGGCCGAGCTCATTAGCGATGGCGGCCGCGGTTTTCAGCTGGTCGCCCGTCAGCATTATGATCCGGATACCTGCGCCGCGTGCGGCGGCCACCGCGTCGGCGGCCTCCGATCTGAGAGGATCGCTCATCGCCGAGAACCCAAGGAAAACGAACCCCGAATCCGGATCGTCGAGATTTCCGTTTTGAAGGTCCTTGTCCGCGAAGGCCAGCACCCTGAATGCGCGTCCCGCCAGGTCCCGGTTCAGTTCCAGGAACCGCTCGCGGGTTTCTTCCTTCATCTTGCGGATCTCTCCGCCTTCGCTTAGATATTCTTCGCAGGCATCGAGGACGACAGCGGGCGCTCCTTTGAGAAACGCGCGGACGGTGCCGTCCTCGATTTCCCAGGACGCCGTCATCCTTTTCGAAGCCGGATCGAATGGCATTTCTTCCACGAGGCGGGCTCCGGAACGCAAAGCCGCCGGCGGAACACCGAGCCGGTCGGCGGCGGCAAGAAGTGCCGTTTCCGTCGGATCGCCGAGCTCCGAGGCAGCTTCGTCGTCGATCGAATCGATCGAAGCGTCGTTGCACAGGACTCCCGCGCGAACGATCCGCAGCTGCGTGTCGGAAAGCGAGCCGCTATCGGCGACCGAAACGACGGAACCGTCGGCGCAGTGGAATTCCCGGACGGAGATGCGGTTCTCGGTCAATGTTCCGGTCTTGTCAGTGCAGATCACCGTCGTGCTGCCGAGCGTCTCGACCGCCGCGAGCTTTCGCACGATCGCTCTTCGGCGCGCCATCTTCAGCACGCCAAGCGCGAGGATCAGAGTCGTGACGGCGGGCAGGCCTTCGGGAACCGCGGCGACCGCCAGGCTGATCGAGACCTCAAGCATCATCCAGATCCCGTCGCCACGCAGGTATCCCGCTGCGAGGACCACCGCGGCGATGGCAAGCACGATGTAAACCAGCCTCTCGCCAAGCCTCGAAAGCCTTATTTCCAGGGGCGTCCGCTCGTCCGAAGCTTCGGAGATCAGACTGCCCACGCGCCCGAGCTCCGTGAACGCCCCCGTTGCCGTCACCACCGCCTTCGCGTATCCGGACGTCACCGTCGAGCCCAGGTAGACCATAGGGCTGCGTTCGGCGAGCGGCCGGTCCGGCGCGACCGGTTCGGTGGATTTTCCTACGGGAAGGCTTTCGCCAGTCAGTGTGGATTCGTTGGTCTCCAGATGAAATGATTCGAAGACCCGGGCGTCGGCGGGAACCTTGTCGCCCGCGGCCAGCGAGACTATGTCGCCGCGCACGAGCTCTTCGGCGGCTATCACGGTCTCTCGGCCGTTGCGCAGCACGCGCGCCCTTGCCCTCGAGCGCTTGCGAAGCGCGTCGAGCGCCACGCCCGCCTGCCATTCGATCGCGAAGCCTATCAGCGCGTTGATCACAAGGACGACGACGATCGCCGCCGCCTCAAGAGGGTTTCCGGTAAGCCACGAGACCGCCGCCGCGAACGCGAGAAGCCAGATGACTATGCTTCTGAACTGCCCGAGCAGCATAGTCCACCAGCGCGTTCCCGCGGCCGAAACGATCTTGTTCGGACCGTCGCGCCTCAGCCTCTTTGAAGCGTCGTCCGCGGTCAGGCCCTTTTCCGGATCGGCGCCGAGGTCACTAAGTACCCGGTCAGCGGGTGCCGAATGGACCGGCCCGTTTCCCGCTTGTTCGCTGTTCACGGTTTTGGATAGACTGTCCGGGTAACCCTTTTTGGAGCCGCTCATATGTCCGGGTCAACAAACGTCGTCAAATGCGGATCGTGCGGAGCGAAGAACCGGATCGATCCGTCCAGGATCTCCGCCGCGGTCTGCGGACGCTGCAAGAAGTCTTTGAAGGCCGCGGCGGACGGACCGTTGATCGTGACCGATTCGAACTTCGGATCCACGGTCGATGCCGCAGAGCTTCCCGTCTTGCTCGACCTGTGGGCGGAATGGTGCGGCCCGTGCCGTCTGATCGCGCCCGTGATCGAGAAGCTCTCGGAAGAGCTCGCGGGAAAAGCCCTGGTCGGCAAGCTCGATGTGGACCGGAACCCGTTGACGGCCTCTCGGTTCGGCGTGCAGAGCATCCCTACCCTCCTGATACTCAAAGAAGGAAAAGAGGTCGACCGTCTCATCGGACTCCAGTCCCGGGAGGCGATCCTGAACCGCCTTTCGAGGTTCATTTGAAACTAAAGCCGGTCAACTGACAACGAGTACGGCCGCTCCCTTGATCGCGTCAGTCTTGAGCGCGATTAGAGCGTCGTTCGCTTCCTCCAATCCGAACGTTTCGACCGAGGTCTTGACCCCGGCTTCGACGGCTTCTTTCAGGAATTCCTCACCGTCTTCCCTTGTGTTGTTCGCGACGCTTCGTACGATCCTTTCGCCGTAGATCAAAGAGTACTCGAATTCCGGTATCGGGCTCATATGAATTCCGCCCAGCACAAGCGATCCGCCTTTTTCGAGAGCCTCGAGTGCGGGTGGCACGATCTCGCCCGCCGGGGCGAAGATGATCGAGGCGTCAAGCTTCTCCGGGGGAATATCGTACGTGTCGCCGACCCAAACCGCACCGAGATCCTCAGCCAGCGCCTGATGCCTCTCCCTGTCGCGGGTCGCTACGTAAACGTCGGCCCCGCGGTGCCTCGCGAGCTGGATAGCGACGTGCCCGGCGGCCCCGAATCCGTAGATGCCCAAACGGGCTCCCTGCCAGTCTTCGATCCCGGTCAGCTTCATCGCCCTGTAGCCGATGATCCCGGCGCACATCAGCGGAGCGGCGTTGACCGGCTCGATGCCCGGTGGGATCGGGTACGCGAACGAGGCGGGGATCACGGCGTACTCCGCGAATCCCCCGTCGCGAGTCCAGCCCGTGAAATCCGGCGAGTCGCACAGATTCTCCCTTCCGGAGGTGCAGAACCTGCAGGTCCCGCAGGTCCGGTTCAACCAGGCGCCTCCGATGATCGATCCGGCCGGATGTCCTTCGGCGCCCTTCCCGGCATCGACAACCTCGCCGACGATCTGATGACCCGGGATCAGGGGCATCTTTCGCGGTTCCAGATCGCCTTCGACGACGTGAAGATCGGTCCGGCAGACTCCGCAGCAGATAACCCGCACGAGAAGCTCGCCCGGCCCGGGTTCGGGGTCCGGGACCTCTGTGTAATTCAGGGGCCTCGATTCGGCATTGGCCTGCTTTTCCAGGAGACAGCCTTTCATATCGTTCTCGCTGATCCGGTGATTTTCGGCACCCGATGACGGAATTTTCCGCGAAGCGCTCGCCGCGGCGTACCCGCACGGGCGGCAAAGCCCGTAAAACCGGGCTCGAAGCGTACTATTCCGGGCTTCCCCGGAGGCACGCCCGTTGCCCCATAAAGTTAACAGGAGAAATAAGTTCCGGGCAAACGAACTATGGATTGATCGTTTGATCACCCCGGCACGGGGAGGAGTAATGAAGATCCTGCTTGCAATAGACGGTTCGAGATTCGGGGACGAGGCGATCCGGTTCTGCGAGAACCTGTTCGGTCCTCACGAGAATGCCGAGATAAAGGTACTTTCGGTAATACAGAGGCTGGCACCCCTGGGAGCTGCCGCGGCGGCGGGCGCCGCGCCATACTACAGCCAGATGCAGAACTTCTCCGTCGATCAGGCGAAAGAGTTCGTCGGAAAGGCGGCAGGCGCGCTTCGTGAGGCGCTTCCGGAAAAAGGATTTGAGATCACAGAAGAAGTTCTCACCGGATCGATCTCGAGGGAGATCGTCAAGACGGCCGAAGAATGGGAGGCCGACCTGGTTGTCGTCGGATCGCACGGGTACGGTTACTGGGAGAGGACCCTTCTCGGGTCGGTGTCCGATTCGGTCGTCCACCTGGCGCCTTGCTCTGTCCTGATAGTACGGTTCCCGGGCGAGCCCCCGGCAGCGGAAGAATAGACCGAGTTATCTCAGGCTGCCCTCGGCTTTCTGACGATGAGCACTGAACACGGCGCGTGATGCACTACGGAATCCGATACGGAGCCGAGCAGCGTGCGCGCCCAGAAACCGTATCCGTGTGAGCCCATTATGACGAGGTCCGCGGGCCAGTCCTCGCACTCGTTGATTATCACTCTGTCGGGCTTGCCGCTCATCGTCTTTGTTTCGACCGTGAGGTCGGCGTTGCGCGGATCGTCGAGGATGATCCGGCGGGCCAGCGCGACGTGCTCTTCGGCGGCTTCCCTTGAGGCTTCCGCGACCGCTTCGTAGTACTCGCTTGCAGTTTCGAGCGGTTCGTCCGGGACGAGCGTCTCGATCACGGAGATGACCCTGACGACGGCGTCGTCGTTCTTCGCAGCCTGTTCGGCACAGGCGCGCGCCGCCTCGATGCTGAACTCGGACCCGTCGGTCGGAAGCAGTATGTTCATCGCATTCTCTCCACAGTCTTTCGCAGAATCTATCAGAATTCAGCGATGTTTTCCACGCGCCTGACCGATCCGCGATCGGGCATCGCGGAACCGTGAATTTCCGCGCCGCCCGCTCGAAATTCCGCGGCACTTGACTAATAAATCCCGTATTGTAAGGACTTTACGGAGGCACATCGGTTGCTGTGTTATGTTTACGGGCAATCGCCCTTCCAAAGCGGTTCCGGGCATTCGCCCGGGGCCGGGCTTTAACGGAGGTGAACGATGACGTTGAACATACCGAGAGAAGAATGGGGCAATTTTCTGGATGACCTGACAAAGCGGCGCTTCGAGTGGACGACAAACCTGGAAGTGATAAACCGCGAGATCGGCGATCAGATGCTGAGCGACGGACTGCCTTTGAAAGGCGTCACGTTCGAGTCGAAAGGCGGCAAGAGGGTGATCGAGATCCTCCTGGGCAAGAACACGGATGATCATCAGGCGCACAACATCTTCGATCCGGAGAAGGTGGCATTCCTCGCCGATGAGCACGATCAGGGCGGGATCCTCGAGATCGAGGAGGCCGACGGCACGAAAACGCTTATGAGGATCCTCGAGCCGATGCCGATAAAGACAGGTTACGGAGCGTACTGGACCGCGAGCGCCTGACGCGCGCGGTCCAAAGAGCCAGCGATTTTCGCAGGGAGGAAAGATGAGAGTTCTTGTAGCGACTGACGGATCGGATTACAGCAACGCGGCGATCGACAAATGCGCCGGGATGCTTGCTTTTGCCGAGCCGTCCGTGGTCCGCGTGATATCAATTGTGGAGCCTTTGGCGCCGGTCGGCGTCGAGCCATTCGGTGTCTCGACCAACTACTACGCGGAAGCGGAGAAGGAGGCCGAAAAGAACGCCGAAGACGTGGTCGCGACGGCTTCGAAGAGGCTTAAGGAGAAGCTCGAAGGCAGAGACGTCACGGTCGAGAACGAAGTGTTCTTCAGCCGCTCGACAAAAGGAGCGATCGTCGAAGATGCCGAGAACTGGAACGCCGACCTGATCGTCGTGGGTTCCCACGGATACGGCTTCGTGAAGCGTATGCTGATCGGCTCCGTGTCGGACGCCGTTGTGAAGTATGCGCCCTGTTCCGTGCTTGTCGTGAGAAAGCCGGCAGAAGACTGACGATCCGGGGAAGGTTTGAAGCCGCCGGCAGAGGGTGATCCGTATCGGGTCGAAGCGGTCCGCCCTGCCGGCGTTCTTCACTTGTTGGCCGGGTCAACGCGTTCCCCGATTGTGATAAACTCCCGCCGAAAGTATATAATTTGGTGTTTTTGCACCCGTCTTTTCGGATTCAGAGGGATGGCCGGCGCGGCGTACGCCGCCCGGAACGAACACGATATCAAGGGGCCGCAGCCAGATGACCGTCGATAACGTCGAAGGATTCAATGATTTCCCGCAGACACTTCCGCATTTCTGTATCGAGGCGTTCCGCAGATACGGCAAGCCCGACGCGCTGAATTACAAGAACAACGGGAACTGGCAGCATATCTCGGGCGAAGAAGCTATCGAGAGGATCCGACGTATCGCGCTCGGATTCTCCGAGCTGGGATTCGGAAAGGACGACAAGGTCGCGATCATCTCCGAGAACCGCCCCGAATGGTCTTTGAGCGACCTCGGCGTGCTTTCCATCGGCGGAGTGATCGTGCCGATCTATACGACGCAGGCTGTTGAGCAGGTCAGGTACATCCTCGAGGATTCCGGTTCTAGAGCGCTGATAGTTTCGGGCAAGAAGCTCTGGGAACACGTCGAGAAGGCCGTCCAGTCGGTCGAGCATTTGGAAAAGATAGTCTTCTTTGACGAAGATGAAATGCCCGAACACGACAACCGCGCGATCTCCCTGGCTGACCTGGAGGAGCTCGGGTCGAAGCGCGAAGAGATAGACGAGAAGGAGTTCGAAAGAATTCTCGACGCGCTGGAACCGGACCAGCTTGCTACGATCATTTACACATCGGGCACGACCGGAGAGCCGAAAGGCGTGATGCTGACGCACGGGAACTTTGCCTCGAACGTGCTATCGATCTCATACGGTCTTCCGATAATTTCCTCCGACCGCTCGCTTTCGGTACTCCCGCTTTCTCATATTTTCGAACGTGCGGTGTTTTACGTGCTCAGCTGCAACGGGGTCGCGGTGCACTACTGCTCGGCGTTCGAGCAGCTCGCCGGGCATTTGCAGGAAGTGAGACCGACGATAATGACAGCCGTCCCGAGACTTTTCGAGCAGGTTTACCACAAGATCGTGAAGAAGGGCCGCGCCGCGGGAGGCGTCAAGACGAAGCTCTTCAACTGGTCGTTGAAAGTCGGCCAGGACTACTGGGAGGCCGTCGACAACCACAAATTCATTTCGCCGGCGCTCAGGGCGAAGCACGCACTTGCGAGCCGGCTTGTTTTCTCCAAATGGAGAGAGGGGGTGGGAGGCGAGCTTCGGTTCTTTGTTTCCGGAGGGGCGCCTCTTTCGAAGAAGCTTTCATACGCGTTCTGGGCGGCCGGCATCCCGATCCTTCAGGGATACGGAATGACGGAGGCGTGCATCGTGTGCGCGAACCGGCCCGAAGACAACAAGGTCGGTTCCATCGGCGTGCCGTTCAAGGATATCGAGATGAAGGTCGCCGAAAAGGACGGCGAGATCCTGATCCGCGGAGAAAACGTGATGCGCGGCTACTTCAACAAGCCCGAGGAAACTTCCAAGGCGCTCGACGCCGACGGCTGGTATCACACCGGCGACGTCGGCTATCAGGATGACGACGGACACTTCTATATCACCGACCGGATCAAGGACCTTTTCAAGCTCTCCAACGGCAAGTACGTCGCTCCCCAGCAGGTCGAGAGCCTCCTGAAGCAGTCGCCGCTTGTGGCCCAGGCGATCGTGGTAGGAGATTCGCGAAAACAGGTCGGAGCGTTGATAGTGCCGGACTGGGAAGCGCTTCGGCAGACGATAAAGGACGAAGGCATCGACGCTTCGGGTACGAGGGAAGAACTGTGCGAGAACCGTCACGTCGTGAAACGGGTGCAGAACGACGCGATCAGGTTCACGAAAGAGGCGAGCGACTTTGAACGCGTCAAGCGGGTATATCTTTTGCCGAACGAGTTCTCGATAGACAAGGGCGAGATGACCCCGACTCTGAAGATCAAGCGCAGCGTGATAAACGAGAAGTATTCCGAGGCGATCGACGAGATTTGCGGCAGCTGACAAGGACGGAACGCACGCGTCCCGCGTGCAGTGAGCGAAGCGAAAATCGGGACTGAGGACTGAGGACTGAGGACTGAGGACTGAGGACTGAGGACTGAGGACTGAGGACTGAGGGAGAATGATCAATAGAGATGAAGAGTGTCAAGCAAAATGCTCAGTCCTCAGTCCTTTCATCTCAGTACTTGTTCTTGCCTCGGTCCTCAGTCCTTTCATCTCTGTACTTGTTCTTGCCTCAGTCCTCAGTCCTTTTATCTCAGTCCTATTCTTGGCCCATTGAGCAAAGGTGAGTAGATGATCAGATTGCCCTGGCTAAAAGGATGCGCGACCGCGCTTGTGACCCCTTTCCGGAAGGACGGGTCGATCGACGACGACTGCTTCCGTAAGCTCGTCGAAAGACAGATCTCTAACGGCGTTAAGCTGCTTGTGCCCTGCGGTACGACAGGCGAGAGCGTGACGATGAGCGAGGACGAGCGCCTGCACGTCATCAAGCTCACGGTCGAGGTCGCGAAGAAGCACAAGGCTAAGGTGATCGCCGGCACGGGAAGCAACAACACGGCCGCGACCATAGATTTCACACGTGCCGCCAGACAAGCGGGCGCCGACATGGCTCTCGTGGTCGCTCCGTACTACAACAAGCCGACGCAGCAGGGAATGTTCGCGCACTTCTCGGAGATCGCCAATTCGGTCAAGGGCTTCCCGCTGATGCTCTACAACGTACCCGGGAGGACCTCCTCGAACATCACGGCAGAGACCACCGTCAGGCTTGCGAACGCGTGTCCGAACATCGTCGCGACGAAGGAAGCTTCGGGAGATTTCTCGCAGATAATGGAGATCATCCGCACGAAGCCGAAGGACTTCCGCTTGTTTTCCGGCGACGATATGACCACGCTTCCGATGATCGCGGCGGGAGCCGACGGGCTTGTTTCGGTCTGCTCGAACGAGATCCCTAAAGAGACCTCGCAGATGGTCGAAGCCGCTCTCGACGGCGGTTATTCGAAAGCGAGGCGGATTCATTACAAGATCCTAGAGCTTATGGAGGCGAACTTCATCGAGGCCTCTCCGGCGCCGTGCAAGTTCGTGATGAAGGAGATGGGACTTCTCGAAGAAAACCTTCGCCTTCCGCTCGTGCCCGTGACCGCCAAGTCCCGCAAGGTGCTCAAGAAGATCCTCACCGATCTCGGCCTCTAGCGGCTTTCGAAGAATGCGCCGATTCCACTCACCCGCAATCGATCCCGAAACAGGCTTCGTCACTCTCGACCGGGAACAGGCGGCGCACGCCCGCTCTGTGCTCCGTCTGCGCGAAGGCGATACCGTTGGCGTGTTCGACGGGAACGGCAACGAGTTCCTGTGCGAGATCGGATCGATCGGAAAGCGGGAAGCGGTGCTGAAGATCGTCAGGCAGATAGACCCGCCGGCTTTGGAGTCGCCCCTCGAACTGACGCTCGCGGCTGCGATCCTGAAGAACGAGAAATTCGACCTTGTGATACAGAAATCGGTCGAACTGGGGGTGTCGGGACTGATCCCTTTGCTTACTAAGAGGACCGAGGCCCAGGCGCGGGGCGCGGAAAAGAGGATCGAACGCTGGAAAAGGATCGCGGTCGAGTCTTCGAAACAATGCGGAAGGGCGAAGGTGATGGAGATCGGAGCGCCTTTGGAACTATCGGAAGTCGCCGGGCGATCCGCCGACCTTAAGATCGTTTTTGCCGAAGTAGGCGGAGCCGGGTTTCCGGATGTTCCGAAACCGGAGTCCGTGATCTCAGTCGTCGGCCCGGAAGGCGGCTGGGAAGAATAGGAGTTGGCCGCGCTTACGGAAGCGGGATTTCATCGCGTCACATTGCGCGGAAGGATCCTGCGGGCCGAGACAGCCTCGATCGCGGCGGCGGCTCTTCTTCAACATCGATTCGGCGATCTGGGGTAAGGGGTGACTGGAGTTCAAGGTTCCAGGTTCCTGGTTCCAAGATGAGTTGTGGCAGCGGACCCGTCTAGCGCAGCGCTTTGTGCTGCCGAGGTACCGTGAACTTCAGTTTGCGCCGAGGTACCGTGAACTTCAGTTTGCGCCGAGGTACCGTGAACTTCAGTTTGCGCCGCGCGACTGCGCGGAACTCCGTCAGCAGCTCGGGCCTTTGCGGCCCGCGACAAGCTGAAGCTTATCGTACATCCGTTTAAAGCAGCCCTTCGGGCTGCCGAGGTAACGCGAACTTCAGTTTGCGCCGAGGTACCGTGAACTTCAGTTTGCGCCGCGCGAATGCGCGGAACTCCGTCAGCAGCTCGGGCCTTTGCGGCCCGCGACAAGCTGAAGCTTATCGGACAGGAGCCGCTAAGGTGTCTGCTTGCGAATATACGAATCCCCACGCCTGCTCATTTCCGCGTTCTGTCCGATCGCGTGGATCGCGCCCGTAAGGATGTCCGCAGTGTCGACCAGAAAATTCGCAGCGCCTTCCACGTCGACCTCCTGGTCCTCATATTGGATCACAAGGTAGTTCTTTTTCTTCTTCATGAACATACCCGCGATGGAGGCGCCGGGAAGCGGGATCGCACCGACGGCGCGGCCGGTGCCCGATCGCACTTTCTGCTGACTCGGATAAACGACCTTGATCGCCTCGAACGGGATCGAGAACCTCTCCTTCCCCGCTTCGTCAGCGAAGATCAGGCGTTCGTTGGTCATATCGAACTTCAGAATTCCCTTTTCCTTGTCGCTGAAGCCGAAGATACCGCCTTGGTACTCGGTCTCGATCGTTTCAGGAAGGTTCTCAGGGATGGGCGATTCCGCTTGCGTGTCTTCGGTCCGCTCGGCGGGCCTTATCTGCGAATAAGAGGCCGACGCCAAAAACAAAACGACGATCGCTGCGAGGATCAGATTTCTTTTCATACTTCTTAGAATGTCCGGGCCATTCGGCCAAGGGGTTTGAGATTACAGCGTCATTGACGAGCGCTCCCGAGAGTCCGTTGCCACGACAGGTTCTGCCGCAGAACGCCAAGCTGCCGTCTCTCTTCATCGGTCGCGTCCGCGTGGAGCTTCTCGATGACGGATTCGACCAGCGGCATCGCGAAAGCGCCCGCGTGCGACGAAAGCAGCGAATAATATCCCACGGAAAGCCGACCGTCGCCGTTCCTGTGAAACTCCCTGAAACGCTCGCGGCGGAGCCTGAACACGGGCTCGCCGGGCCGGATCACCTGCGAAGGCACCTTCTGAACAGTGCTTCCCTCGTCGTCTATCCAGCCCAAAAGGAGGATCGCGATCAAGATTCCCTGTTCGTTGAGGTAATCCGGCGAAAACGAATCGAGCTCGGGTTTCGGAGAGAGTCTTGGGCCGTACGCGGCGTACTCGGGATTGACCAGAAGCGAGTTGTAGATCACCCCGACGATCTCCCGTCCGCCATCGGACGGGATCGAAACGAAATCCCCGAAACCGTAATCGCCTGCGGAAGGGCTTTCGGCGGCGTCGAACTCGTCGACGATCCTCGCGACATAATCGACGTGCGAGTTCGAGCTGACGATCTTCGCGATAAGCATATGTTACTTCGACCGCGGGATCAGACCCGGCCCGCGAGTTCCGGAATGATGTAGAGGAGCCACCAAAGAAAGATCTGGGCTCCGAAAACCACGAAGCTCAGGCCAATGCTCACGCCGGCGAGTTTGCCTCCGCCGAGCGCAGGCCGCCTGAGAAAGACCCCTACGCCGGCGGTCCCGATCAGGATCGTAAACGGAACGAAAAGGATCCCCAGATAAGGGACGAGCGAGTAAACGAAACACGCCCACGCCATTTCCGACACCGTGTTCCGGTTAACGGCGAACAGATCGCGTGGTTCTTCGGACTTGTTGTTCTCGATAAGAAAGGCCCTTCCCTGAAGCCTGTAAGAAGACCGAAGCGTATCGAGCGGCTGGTAATCCTCGCCGAGGTCCTTGCCGCAGATCAGGCAAAAAGCCGCCGCCGCGCGAACCGCGTCCGCTCCGCAGGCCGGGCACTTCCGGCCTGTTTCCCGCGTTTTGTTCTCATACGGTCTTGCTTTCAAATGTGACTCCGTGAGGCCTTTCAACGCCGGCGCGACTTGCTTGCGTCCTTCCTTGTGACAGCGAAATTCAATTCTTCACGAACGGCGAACTCTTGTAAAGCCTTTAGAAAAATGTGCCTGTCGCGTGAGGATATCAGCGCCGTCTGGTCTGCTGTTTCGATCGGATATGGGTAGCCGATGCCTATGACGCACTCAGCACGCACTATGTCCGCCAGCTTGTCGAGAAGTCCCGCTTCGGACACCCACCGAGGGACATCGAGCCTTGCGGGCGGCCCGGAGGATGACGTCCGAATGTAACAGAACCCGACCTACGAAAGTCCGGAACTCTCGTCCCGGAAGGCTCCCATGCCGCTCCTGTTCGAATGGAAGAAGATAGTCCGGTCGCCCCATCCGGGCAAGGCGTCGGGTATCGAAGCAAGTAGCGCCGCATCCGTGATCGAAGGCGCTTCGCCGATTCCCGCAAGCGACCGTAGAAGATTCACGAGATCCCTTGAAAGGCTCCGGTCCACGTATCCCACGACGGGGACCCGGGTTTCTTCCGAGAGACGGACCAGCCCGACCATCGCATCGATAAAGCTTTTCTGAAGTCGTGTTTGCGGGAGCGAGAACGAAACCAGCAGCGTGCCGTCGAAGAACGCCAGAGGCATTCGTTCGCCGCGCGATTCCCACCCTCTTCGGCTTTCGAGGAATTCGGCGATCCTTCTTACTTCGAGATGAAAGCGCCGCTCGCCAATCCGGCTTTCAGGGTCGGCCCCCGTTTCGTCGCCGGAGATGAGATCGGCCGGGGTCAGGAGCTCCAGCCGCGCGTCTTTCACGAACGCGACCTCGGGGTCGTGCGGATTCTCAAACCAGCCGATCTGGACCGCTCCTACGGGAAGCGATGTTTCCTTTTCTACATAGATCTGGCTGCCGTCCGCGGCGAAAGTCGTGCGCCGGGAAAGCACCTTTGAAGCCCATTCCCTCGCGTCTTCGTGATTTCGCCAAACGGGTCCGAATACGCGCTCGACAGAACCGCTTCCATTCAGCTCACCGGACGGAAGGGCACCTGTCCCTTCGTCCGATCCGAGCATCCCGATCACTTCTTCCGCTGTGAGAGAGGCCGTCCGGCGAAGCTCTTCGGCGTAGATCTCCGCGTCGCGGGCCTGTGACCGGGAATAGGCCCGGAACGAATCGCGTTTGTCGGACAATTCGGAAAGGAGCAGGTTCTTGTGAAGCATATTCGGAAAGCCTGGGGAAACGAGAAACGCCGGGGAGAAATGATAGCATTCCCCGGCGTTTAAGCCTTACTGCGAATGGAGTCCAGACTTCGATTTTCAGATCGCGTTCACAACGGATCGCGGGCACGGAAGCTCGGCAAGGGCCGAAGCGATCTGCTGTGCCCGCGGCCTATTGTTCGACGTTCTGGATCAGCTTGATCTTGAAGATCGAGCCTTCAGGGATCTTCAGGTTCTTGCCTGCCATCATCAGCATCGTGCCGCCTTCGAAGGTCTCGGAAGTCTCGACCTTCACATCGGGCGGGCCGTTCTCGATCGAAACGATCACTGCCTTGCACGGCATGAACTCGTCTCCGCTCTGTATGAAATCGAAAAGGATGCTGATCTTCGAGGAATTATTGTCGTCGGACAATCTCTCGATATTGACGATGCGGGCAAGAAACTCGGCTCCTTCATCAAGCTTCATCCCGTCAGCCTCGACCGCGGCCGTCAGGATAAAATTCACGTCCTCGCCGACCTGTGAAGTTTCGGCGTCGATCGCCTTCGTGCTCTTCACCGAAAACTGCGTTTCCGCTTTGACCTTGCCTTTAGGTTCAGGCTCGTCCTGGGCGAACGCAACCACGGTCAATCCGAGTATAAAAGCGCAGATGGTTAAGGTCCTTAACATCTCGGTTCTCTCCTCCGTGTTACTGTTGGGGCCCGTAAGTTCTTTTACTGCTTCAATTGAGCTTCGGACAGCGAGTGATCTATTTGGGCTTAGTATAACACAGTTCTGATTAACCCGGCTTATACGTTTCTTCTCAATTTATTAAGCCTTCAACTTAATCGACGGACAGGAGCGGTATTTAACGGACGCGGCGTGTCCTTCGCTTCATAAAGTCCATCAGCACAAACTGAGAAAGGTTCCGCGGATTGGCGAAGTAAGCCTTGCCGCGCGTCATCGATGTCATCTTCTTCACAAATTCGACGAGGTAATGATCGCTCGCGAGCATGAACGTGTTGATCATGATCCCGGACTTTCGGCACGCCTGAACTTCCTTGAACGTTTCTGCCATCACGAACGGATCGTTCCCCATCGAGTTCCTGTACAGCATGCGGCCTCCGCCGTCGGCGCCCCGGAACCTTTGGAAAGTAAGGTAAGAAGGACTTTCTGGCTCCACGAACACCGCGGTCGGCTTTCCGTCCGTCACCATCACTATCTGCTTCATCTCCTTAGACTTTCCCGCGAGGATACGCCGCGCCAGCTTGAGACCCTCGGCGGTGTTCGTGTGGTACGGCCCGACCTGCGTGGTCGCGAGCTTCGCCAAAGGAAGGATCTCGGCGTCGTCGTGGAAAAGCACGATGTCGAGCGTGTCGCCGGGGTACTGCGTCCTGATCAGGTGCGCGAGCGCGAGGGTGACCTTCTTCGCAGGCGTGAACCTGTCCTCTCCGTAAAGGATCATCGAATGCGAGCAATCGAGCATAACGACCGTCGCGCAAGACGACTGGTAGTCCTGCTGGCTTACATACAGGTCGCCGTACTCAAGATTCAGCGGCACGCCTAGCCCTTCCCGCCGGATCGCGGACAGAAGCGTCCGGTTCACGTCGAGGTTTATGGTGTCGCCGAACTCGTACAGCCTCGCTCCGAGCGCGGCCTCGACCCCCGTGTCCAGATCGTTGGTCACGTGCCTGCCGGAACTCGCGCGGCCCATCGAGCCGAGAAGGTCCCGGAGCGTTTTGTATCCCAGGAAATCGAGTCCCTTCTCGGTCAGCTTGAACCGGATGTCCCTCGGAAGCGCCTCGCCGGTCCCGGGCCCCGCCTCGCCCGGAGCGTTCTGCGGGCGCTCTTCGGCCGTCAGATCAAGCAGGCCTTCTTCGACCATCCTTTCTATTAGCTGGTTGATCAGTTCTTCTAGCAGTGAGCCCTTGAACCTGCCCTCGTTCTCCGCGAGCATCTTTTCGACGTCGATCGGATCGATGATCCCCTGCTCAAGCAGCGCCCGGAGTATCGCCTCGCGAAGAGCGTCGAGAGAGTCGTCGATCTGCCGCCGTTCGCGTGTGTACCAGTAGTCCTCGTGGAAGCCGGAATCAAGGATCGAGTCCGACAAGGACTGCATCAGGTTCCCGAGATCTACGCCGAAAACGTCGAAACCCTTGAATTTGGAATACCTTATGAATTTCATTACTTGGTTCTAAATACTTGCGGCCGTTTGATTTATGGCCTGCGTTGCCTGGGACCCGGACTCGATTATATTTGCGAAGATGCTTTCCATCTTATAAAGTAAGGGTACTCTCCTTAACTCCCCACCTGTGTTTCTCTCTCCAATACTTAACATAGTGCTCTCTCCGTTCGGAAACAAATCGTTTCAAGAGGAAGGTAGATATTATGAAGAAGTTATTGGCATACTCATTGGCCGCCCTTCTGATCTCAGTTGGCTTACCAATGGCCGCCTCCGCGGCCGGTTCCGCGAATGCTTATGTTGCCGCTTCTGAGAGCGCGGCGAGCGCGGCTCAGAGGCAGAGGAATCGGGGGCGCTCGAACCGCCAGAAGGCTCGTCGCGGGAACGACGACCGAAACCGTGGAAGGATCGACCGCAACAGGGATCGAAGGAATGCACGGCAGCCCCAGCGAATCAACGTACAGAGAAAAAGGGACATTCGCTCCCGAAACCGAAGAGATCAGATCCGGCGTGCGCGCGATCAGCGCGATCGGAGGGACAGAGCGCGCCGCTCACGCGATCAAAGGAACTGGATCGAACGCGCTCGTCAGCAGAGAGCCAGAGCCGACCGCGCCCGTCAGCAACGGGAAAGGGCCCGGCGATCGCGCGATCAGAGAAACTGGATCGAGCGCGCGCGACGTCAGAATACGAGGAACGACCGCATTCGCCGCGCACAGATCGAAAGAAACCGTGACCTGCGCAGGATCCGCGAACGAAACGACAGATTCAGAAGGGTCTGGAGAGACCGCGACGATGACGACCGTTACAGAACCTACCGTCGGAATCGCGGCCGGGATCTGCGGAATGTCTGGGTGCGTCGCCAGCGGAACGACTATCGGAAATACCGAAAGCAACGAGCGCGAGACCTTCGCCTGAGGGATCTCTGGATCGATCGCCAGATAGCACGAGATTACAGGCGTTCGAACAGAGCCTGGAGAGCGAGACAGCGCGCGATCGCATACAGGGATTACGTGCTCGAAAGGCGGTACAGACGGCCGGTGTTAGTAGAGAGGCCTTACTACGGCGGCTATTACGACGGATATAACGATCCGTATTACGGTCGAAACCGTGGGTTCATGCTTCAGATAGGCAGCCGGAACGGGGACTTTGTTTTCAGCATCGGCAGCTTTGACAGCAATCCTTATCTGGCGATCCCCTACACGCCTTACCGCGGTTACGCTTACGCGGATCCGTACGCTTATCCGGCATATGAGCCGGCCTACGCGAACCACGGATACGGCGCACCGGCATACAGAAGATCGGACACGTTCAGCGTCAACATCGCCGGAGCACCGGTCTCTTACACGCGGTACGAGGAGGTAAATTACGCGCCTGCTTATGCTGACTACGGATCCTATGATCCTGTGTACGCGGACTACGGATACGCACCGGCGTATTCAAATGCAAGCTACAGTTATGACCCTTGGTACGAAGGCGACCGTTACGCGATAGATCCTTATGCCGACGTATGCTACCCGGATCTAGGATACGCGGATTACGACGATGCGTATTACGGCGAACCGGTCTATTACTCCGGCGCGAACTACAGCCGCGGGTACTTCTACGACGACAGAAGGGACGGAAGATCGTTCTACAGGCGTCACAGGAACCTGATCAACATAGGGCTTGCCACCGGAGCCGGGGCGGCGATCGGTACGATCCTCGGAGGTAAGCGTGGCGCGATCATAGGGGCCGGCGTAGGAGCCGGTGCCGGCGCAGTTTACACCTACGGGATCAATCCGAAGGATAAGCGCCGATACGGCAGCTGATCGCTGTTCCGCCCGATACTCTCCCGTACTCTCCCCTGAGTACTTAAATCAAGACCCAGGAGAACCGATATGAAGAGGAGAATACTGCTTGCCTTCGCGGCGCTGTTCGTATTGACCGTGTGCATCCCCGCCATCGCCCAGGCACAGCCGGGACGCGGAAAGGGACATCCGGTCTTTGAGCGGCATCCGGGGGAGAAGGGACAGAGACGCGCGCGCCAGGCCAGGAACAAGGTCAGGAACCGTGACTGGAGGGCTCGCGAGCGCGCCAGGATCGATGCGAGGCGCGACCGATATTACGGCGATTACGACCGTGATCGGCGCTACCGCGACAGGCGGATCAGGGATCGCGACGACCGTTATTACAACGACGATTACTATGACGATGACTTTTATCGTCGCGACCGTTCGGTCTATGACCGCCATCGCAACGCGATCAATATCGGCATCGGAGCAGGTGCCGGAGCGGTGGTCGGCGGGATCGTCGGAGGCAAGAAAGGCGCATTGATCGGCGCCGGCGTCGGAGCGGCGGCAGGAGCCGTGTATACCTACGGAATCAATCCGAAGGACGACAAGCGCCGCCGAAGATACCGCCGTTAGACCGGTCACCTGAATAACAAAAGGACCGTGCCGTTGGCGGCGCGGTCCTTTTCCTTTGCCGTCCGGCTGAATGTAAGGTTTTGTAAATTCCTGATTTTATGAGATTTACAGGCGCAATTTCGCGATTCGGAGCGCAACGGCATTCACTTTAACTCTCATCGAAGGGCCGCAGTTCAGAACACTGCTTCTCCCCCTCTCCTCGAACGACCCAAACCAAAAGGAGAAAGCAAAATGAAAAGGACATTAATAGTTTTCGCAGCGGCAGCTCTCTTATTCGTTTCTATGCCGCTCGCGGCGAACGCACAAACAAGCGCAAAGAGATATTACCGTGAGGACCGGCAGACCAGCCGCCAGTACAAACGCGACAAGAAAGACAAGAACTTCTATGAGAAGCACCGCAACGTCCTCAATGTCGCGATCGGCGGCGGCGCCGGAGCGATAATCGGAGCGCTGCTCGGCGGAAAGAAAGGCGCACTGATCGGCGCGGGCGTCGGAGCTGGAGCGGGAGCCGTTTACACATACGGCATCGATCCGAAGGACGACAAGAAGAAGAAAAGGCGCTGGCAAAGGCGGCAGTAGTCGCCTCAGCACTGACGAAAAGAGCCCCGGGGGGAGAAAATCCCTTCGGGGCTATTTCGATTGAGCTGACGGGCCGGGGCTGTCTCAAGAGTACGCTTAGGGATCTCTTCGGTCTTATCTGAGTCGACTATCGCCGGAAAATGACCATCAGTTGCCCCCCGCTTCAGCTCGGGGACCGAAAGCGCCAATAGATTATTTCGCCGGCTTCAGCGGGCTATCTCGGGGCTAAAGCCCCGAATACACCGTTCCGCAGCTGCCCCCCCCCCCCGCTGAAGCGGGGGGCAACTGATAGCTTCTCAGAACCCGCCGGGTGAATTTCTCCAGCCTTGAAAAAAGAAGAGACTGCCTTTTGAGACAGCCCCTGAAAAGCTCGCTTACCCGGGGTTTCGCTTCGCTTCACCCCGGGCTAGCATCCGCAGCCGCTCCGCGGCATTCCCCGAATGGCCGATGATATGAATATTGGTTTGACCAAGTGATCAGACCAGCGCGATCTGCCGCCGCTAAAGCGGCTAAGGTGTTGTGGCGACCCAAACCCCACACTGCGCCTTCGGCGTGTGTGGGGCTACAAATATGGCGCCTGCTTCGCAGGCTTTTCGACCAGACCGACTGAGCAAACTTGGCCAACTCAGTGAACTCAGTGAACTCTACAAACTAGTTAAAACTGTCCAGGTCCGTCAGGTCCTCGTAGATCATTCCCTTCCGGTCCCGCTTCGCTTTCGTGATCGCCTCGAAACCGCCGTCCTCGCTCCGCGAGATCAGGTTGTGGGCGTACAGTCCCTCTAGCACGAATTCGCACGCCGAGACCAGCGTCGCCTTGTCCTTGCGGTCCAGTGCCAGAGGCGTCGAAGCGGAATCGATCAGTTCCGGAACAGAATCGACAAGTACCATGCATTCATCCGCGCCCGCCGTGTCCGAAAGCAAAAGCTTGTTGCCCTGGTCGAACCACTCGATCGCCGGCTGGAAATCGATGCCCAGCATGAATCCTTCATAGATCACGCCGCACGCGCGCTTGATCAGATCGCGCGCGATCTTCTCGGCACCGACCTGCTCCCCTTCGTACTCAAGCTCTATCTTGCCGGTCATCGCGGGTATCGCGGCGTAAATGTCCGAGATCCTCGGGACTATCTTTTTTTCGCCGGTTTTCAGCGCGCGCCTCTCGGCATTCGAAACAGCGAGCTCGAGAACCGAGATCGGGAACCGCTGCGAAACACCCGACATCTTGTCGATCCGGTTGTCGTCGCGCGCCTCGAACGCGATCTGCTCGATGATCTCGGCGATGAATTCGGGGACCTCGAGCTCGAACCCTTCCATACCGTCGCGCTTGGTCCATGATTCCTGAGCCGTGATGCTGATCCCCGTCTGAAGTTCTTTCGGATAATGGGTGTGGATCTCGGCCCCGATCCTGTCCTTCAGCGGAGTGATGATCTTCCCTCTCGCCGTGTAGTCTTCGGGGTTCGCGGAAAACACGATCATAAGGTCGAGCGGAAGGCGGACAGGATAGCCTTTTATCTGCACATCGCCCTCCTGCATTATATTGAACAGCCCTACCTGTATCTTGCCCGCAAGGTCCGGGAGCTCGTTCATCGCGAATATCCCCCGGTTGGCCCTCGGAAGCATCCCGAAGTGGATAGTAAGTTCGTCGCTAAGAAGGTGACCGCCCTTCGCCGCTTTGATCGGATCGACGTCGCCGATGATGTCGGCGATCGTGACGTCGGGCGTCGCCAGCTTCTCAACGAACCGGTTCTCGCGCGTCACCCAGTCGATCTTTGTCTCGTCGCCGTGCAGTTCGATCTGCTGCCGCCCGTATGCGCTGAGCGGAGCGAAGGGATCGTCATTGATCTCGGAGCCGGCGATGATCGGCATTTCCTCGTCGAGAAGCTCGGTCAACTGCCGTATGATCCGGCTTTTCGCCTGCCCCCTCAGTCCGAGCAAGATCATATTGTGCTTCGCGAGGACCGCGTTCACGATCTGCGGCACGACCGATTCGTCGTATCCGATGATCCCCCGGAAGAGGGGCTCGCCGGCGGTGAGTTTCGCGATCAGGTTCGAACGCAGCTCGTCTTTGACGGTCCGCGGCCGGTATCCGCTCTTCTTCAATTCTCCGAGTGTCGATGGTTTCGGTTTCGGCATAATACAAACGAGTCAATCAAAACGCCCTTTGATCGTGAGCCGGAAGCGCTTCCTTCCACTTTCGAAGAACAGGGTTTTCTCGATTCACTCCATCTTATCAAAATCGACAGGTCCGCCGCTCATCAGTATCTGCCGGAATCCATTTGCAGCAACAGCTTCTTTGTCCTTCCCGATCTTCGTCACTTCGCCGTGAGAAGTATTCTGCAGGGATTCGATCCAGCCGACCAGCTGCCGGGATATTGACTCCGCAGACGACCTCAATGTCTGCACCTGGTGCTTCTTGCTGCGGAAGTTGGGGACGTTGCCGAAGATGTGCGTCAGGGAACGGCATTCGCCGCACGAACCCCGGGCGATGTACAGGAAGCGGATGAGCTCGGCGTTCGAGCCGCGCTCGAACCCTTCCGCTATGTTCCTGGAGATCGAGACGGACGCCCGTTCGATCTGGCTCTTTAGGTCGCCCAGATCGCCAAACAGGCCCCTTGACTGCGAAGTGAACTCAAAGACGTTTACGGAGAAATCGATGGCGTCCTTCCATACGGGAAGGTCCTCGAAGCGTTCGTATTGCATTGTGAGGTGCTCCTTTCAAGAATGTGAGAGTCGTTATCCGCAGACGGCAGAGTGTGAGGCGGTCGGCGGATGTGTGAACGTAGTGTTCGGCCGGGAATATTAGCAAGGTAGAATTCCGGCGGTCAAGGTTCTGAGGAAATCAGCTTCGCGGCCGGATATCGACCGTTCAGAAAATCGAACTGATCGCCTGAGATGTGTCTCTTCAGAATCTCCTTCGCTGCTCGCCGACCAGATAGATCACCGGCTCTTCGCCGATCACGCGCGCCGTGTGATACGCATTTGCCGGCACGAGATCGCGGTCGCCGGGCTCCAGGATCACGCTCTCAAGCGTCTCGATCTGGATCTCCAGAGAGCCCGAAATTATCCAGTGCGACTGAGCTTCCGCATGCTTGTGGTTTCCGTAGAACGCTCCGGGCTGATCCGCCCACTGAAAAACGGAGAATCCGGCCTGCTCGAACAGGTAGCGCATATGCGCCGGATTGGGGTCGTACACCTCTTGCCATCTCCATACCAAATGCTCGATATTCATGCTTTCTCTCTTCGGCCGCTCAGAAGGCTGACCACGATCGTCGCCGCGGCGCTCCCGATAAATGCCGGGACCAGTTCGTACATATCCCAGATCTCCGCACGGAAGAAAGGGACAAGTTTCCATAAGAATACCAAAACTCCGCCTGCGACCATTCCCGCCATCGCACCGGTCCTGGTTGTCCCGTCCCAGAACATCGCGAGGAGCGAGGGCGGCCCGATCGTGGCCCCCAGACCCGCCCAGGCGAACAATACAAGCCAGAACACGACATCCTGCGCGAGAAAGCCGAAGACGAGAGCAGCAGCTACAAGCGCAAGGACGACGATCCGGCTGTAGAACACGAGCCGTTTTTCATCGACCTCTTTTTCTTTTAAGTAGAGCTTCTGGTAAAGATCGCGGACGAAACCGGAGGCAGCAACAAGCAGCTGCGAATCGGCGGACGACATTATAGCCGAGAAGATCGCGGCGATGATCAGGCCGAACAGAAGCGGATGCAGGACCTGTGAGGCCAGATGAGGGAACGCCTGTTCGGCGTCCGAACCCGGAAGCATCGCCACATCGGGAAAATATGCGCGAGCCGCGATGCCGATCAGAAGCGCGCCTGCGGCGAGGACGACATTCCAGAACGTGCCGATGATCGCGGCAAAGTAAAGGTCTTCCTTCTTCCGGATCGACATGAATCTGACAACAATGTGAGGATTCCCGGGCGATCCGAGCCCGATCCCGAGCAGGCCGACCGTCGCTCCGATCCCGAGCGCGGCGGGATCGAAGAACGAAGTGTTTGCGGCCATCGAAACTTCGTAAACCGTCGCCCAACCGCCGAAATTCAGGATCGCGATGACCGGCAACACGACCAGCGCCAGAAGCATGCAGAGGGCCTGGATGACGTCCGTTTTGCTGACGGCCATGAATCCTCCGAGAAGCGTGTACGTGAGTATGATCGCGGCGGTCAGGAATACGCCGGTCGACTCGTCGATCCCGAAACTGCTGAAGAACGCCTTACCTCCGGCGACGAACTGCGCCGAAACGTAAGCGACCATAAATACGGCGATGATCACGACAAGAAGCCCGCGCAAGTACCCGTGAGGATCGCCGAGCTTTGCGGCGAAGAAATCGGGGATGGTGATGCAGTCGTTCTCCTCGGTGTACTGTCTGAGCTTCGGCGCGTAGAAGAAGAACATAAGGCACTCGACGACGATGTATCCGATTGCAGCCCACATCGCCGAAATGCCGCTCGTGTACGCGACGCCTACAAAACCCAAAAGCAGCCAGGCGCTTCTTCCCGACGCGACCGCCGAGAGCGCGACGACCCATCGGTTGAGAGAGCGTCCTGCGAGGAAGTAACTGCCTACGCCCTCGGACGACGAGCGCGCCGAAACGACGCCGATCACGACGAGGGCGAGGAGATAGGCTATGAATCCGATCGCGGAGAGGTTCATTCAGCGGCAGACAGAAGGCGTTTCAGCATAAAGATCTGGCCCTTGTGCTGGGCCTCGTGATCGATAAGGTGATGGAGGATCCAACGGAGGCTCTTTTCGATCTTGACCCCGTTCGAGCGTTCGCGAATGAAATACCGGTCGAGATCGCTGTCGGAGAACGCGGAGAGGAGATCGCGCGTTTTCGCGGTGATCCGGTCGATCTCGGCGACGCAGTCCGCCGCGGACATTCCCGTGGGTTCGTTCCCTTCTTCGAGCACGTCCCAGAAACTCGTCGCTTCCAGTTCCGCATCGATCGCACCGCCGTTGACGACGCACTGGATCCACCACCATTCCGCCTCGCCGCAATGCAGGATCAGGCCCGCGATGGTGTGCGTATCGGCCCGGAGCCTGGCGTGGGCTATGTAGTCAGGGAGATCTTTCACCGCTTCCCTCAGCTGGGCCCGGACCTCTTCCATCCCGGCGAGGTAGTAACCGATGCCGGGGGCGACGCCTTCGACGGGCGTGAGCGTTTCTTTTCCACGTATCATGGACGGAATGATTGTTCAGAACAGGCGGTTTTGGCAAGGGCGGGAGGAAACAGGATGGAAAGGATAGAAAGGATTGTTCGATCTCTCAACGCCGGAATTCTCCTTTTACTAATTCGTCTTTGAGGAAGTGATTTACCACAGAGAGCATAGAGATTTTCAAGTATCTCTCCGTGACCTCTGTGTAAACCTCAGTGCCCTCTGTGGTTAATCACTTGTTTGCACGACGCGGGAGAAGAATTTACCGCAAAGGACTCAGAGTTCTGCGCCAAGGGCGCCGAGAGGAATTCGAAGTCACTTTGCGACCTTTGCGAAGAACTTTGTGTCCTTTGCGGTTAGCTGAATGTAGGAAGAAGATCTACCACAGAGAGCACGGAGGAATTCACAGAGAGCATAGAGATTTTCAAATATCTCTCCGTGACCTCTGTGCGAACCCCCGTGCTCTCTGTGGTTAACTCCCCGTTGGAACCTTGAACTTTGAACCTGGAACCGTAGGGGCGGGTACAGGTCCCGCCCCTACATGTTGTACCCGTTCGCCTCGATCAGGCCGTCCGCGATCCGCCGCCGAGCCGCGATCGTGTTCACAGGCGCGTTGTTCTTCGTGAAGCGCTTAAGCGCCGCCAGCATCATCCGCAGGTCGTCGCCTTCCGCGAATCCCGCCAGCGTGTTCTTCGCCGTCGACTCGACCCTCTGGATCGCGTCGTTGCAGAACACCGAAGCAGCATCGACATACTTTTGAGCCGCTTCCTCGCCGTTGTTCTCGGCATACTTCAGCGCGCGCAGGCAGGCGGATTCCATCGAATACGCGTCCATGATGATGTCAGCGCAGCCCATCAGGATCTCCTGCTGGTTCTGTATGTCCTGCATATACTTCTGCGCCGCGCTCCCGAGCACCATCAGCGCGACTTTCTTGGCATTGCGCGCAAGCTTCAGTTCGTTGACCAGAAGCCCCTGGTCGACATCGACCGACAGCTGGGGGTTCAGGATCTCGTCCTGCAGCGCCTTCGCCGCCTGGAGAAGCCCTATCTCGCCCTTCATCGCCCGCTTCAGAAGCATGCCCGGTATCAGCATACGGTTGATCTCGTTCGTGCCCTCGAAGATCCGGTTGATCCTCGAATCGCGGTACGCCTTCTCCGCCGGATACTCGGCCGAATAGCCGTAGCCGCCGTAGATCTGGACCATTTCGTCGACGACGAAGTCGAGCGTCTCTGAGCACGCGACCTTGTTTATCGAAGACTCGACCGCGTATTCCTCGATCGATTTAAGTTTCTTCGCATCGTCGGTTCCGTCGCCGATCAGCGCATCGATCATCCCCACCGTCCGGTAAGTGATGCTCTCCGCGACCCACGTCCGGATCGCCATCTCCGCGAGCTTGTGCTTGATCGCGCCGAAGTTCGAGATCGGCTGTCCGAACTGCTCGCGCTCGTTCGCGTATTTCACCGACTGATCGAGAGCGAGCTTTGCTCCCCCGGTCACCGAGGCGCCGAGCTTGAAACGGCCGACGTTGAGAATGTTCAGTGCTATCTTCGCTCCGTCGCCGATCTCGCCGAGCAGGTTTCCCGCAGGGACCTTCGCGTCCGAAAGGATCAGAGGCGTCGTCGATGACGACTTGATCCCCATCTTGTGCTCTTCTGCGCCGGGATGGCAGTTCTCGCTCCGCTCGACGACGAACGCCGAGAACTTGTCCTTTTCTCCGTCAACCTTCGCAAAGACGATATAGACGTCAGCAAATCCGCCGTTCGAGATCCACATCTTCTCGCCGTTCAGGACGTAATGCTCGCCGTCTTCCGTGAGTTTCGCCGAGCATTTCGCGCCGAGAGCGTCCGAGCCGGATCCGGCCTCGGAAAGGCAGTAAGCGGTGACGACCTCACCCGAGACGATCTTTGGGATCCATTTCTGGCGCAGCTCCTCAGATCCGAAATAGAGGATCGGAAGAAGACCGATCGAGGTCTGTGCGCCGAACGTGGTTCCGAAACCGCCTCCGCGGCCTATGTACTCCGCGATGACGACGCTCGTCGTCTGGTCGAGCCCGAGGCCTCCGTACTCCTCCGGGATCGTGGCGCCCAGAAGACCCAGTTCGCCTGCCTGCTGGACAAGCTGCCTCGCGACCTCCCAGGCGTGATTCTCCATTGCCTCGAGCTGCGGCGTGACCTCGTTGTCGACGAAGTCCTTCGTCGTCTCGCCGATCATCCTGTGCTCTTCGGTGAAGTCTTCAGGCGTGAAAACCTCAGAATGCGACTGCTCTTCGATCAGAAACGCGCCGCCTTTTACGTAAGTCTTTTCCATTTGTGTTTCCATGATGATTGAACAGGGATGAAGGAGATGAAAAGGATGGCTCTTGCCTGTCTATATGACAACTGAATGCAACGCCAAACAGTAGGTCGGAACGCTAAACGGTCAGGAACCCATAATCCCTTTCATCTCCTTCATCCCTGTGTACTACCCCTCTTAATCAGATCCTCTCAAATATTCCCGCGGCGCCCATTCCGCCGCCGACGCACATCGTCACCATTCCGTATCTCGCGTCCCGCCGTTCCATCTCGCGAAGGACCGTCGCCGTGAGCTTGGCTCCCGTGCAGCCCAGCGGATGCCCGAGCGCGATCGCGCCCCCGTTGACGTTGATCTTGTCCGGATTCATCTCCAGAAGCTTGATCACCGAAAGCGCCTGCGCCGCGAACGCCTCGTTCAGCTCGATAACGCCGATATCGTCGAGCGACAAGCCGGCAAGTTTCAATGCCTTCGGGATCGCGTAAACCGGCCCGACGCCCATCTCTTCGGGCAGGCATCCGGCGGTCGCATACGAAACGAACCTCGCCAGAGGCTTCAGTTCCATTTCTTCGGCCTTCTCGGCCGACATCACGACCGACGCCGCGGCGCCGTCCGACATCTGGGAGGACGTTCCGGCGGTTACGCTGCCTTTTGCGTGAAAGACAGGTCTCAGCTTCGAAAGCCCTTCCAGCGAAGTGTCGCGCCGGATGCCTTCGTCGGCGTCAAAGACCACCTCTTTTCTTCTCGCGCGCCCGTTCTCATCGAGCTCGTCGACGTATACAGTCAGCGGCACGATCTCGTCCTTGAAATTCCCGGCATCCTGGGCCGCCGCCGCCTTTTCGTGAGAGCGGAGCGCGAACTCGTCCTGCTCCTCCCGAGAGATCTCGTACTTGTTCGCCAGCGCTTCCGCAGTAAGGCCCATGTTCAGGTAGTAATCCGGATACGTGTCGACCAGCTTCGGATTCGGCCTGACGACATTGCCACCCATAGGGATCATCGACATCGTCTCGAGCCCGCCCGCGACGATGATCTCCGACCCTCCCGTCCGTATCCTGTCGGCCGCGATCGCGATGGTCTGAAGGCCCGACGAACAGTAACGATTGACAGTCATCGCCGGCACTTCTACCGGTAATCCGGCCTCGATCGCCGCGGTCCGTGCGACGTTCATACCCTGTTCGGCCTCCGGGAACGCGCAGCCCATTATCACGTCGTCGACCTGCGAAGGCTCGAGGCCTTCAACGCGGTCGACGGCGCCTTTTATCGCCGCCGCGCCCATGTCGTCCGGGCGTGTGTTTCTCAATGTGCCTTTCGGCGCTTTTCCTACGGCCGTGCGCACGGCCGAAACGATTACTGCTTCTTTCATAGTTCTTAATAATTCAGGAGACAGGAGACAGGAGACAGGAGACAGGAGACAAGGATACGGTCTTCGGTCCCCGGTCATCGGTCTTCAGGCTTCGGTCTCCAGTCTCCGGTCTTCAATCTCCCGCCTCCGGTCTTCAGTCTCCGGCCTCCCGTCTCCGGTCTCCCGTCTCCCTTCCTTCAAATCGCGATCACGACCTCTTCGATCTCAATTGCAGACTTGAGGTCGCACGGATCGATCTCTACCAGGAATCCGCGTCCTCCGCCGTTGATCCAGATCTTTTTCAGATCGAACATCGTCCGTTCCGCGAGAACCGGCATTCGCGTCTTCATTCCGAAAGGAGATGTCCCGCCGAAGACATACCCCGTCCATCTGCGCGCCTTGTCTTCCGGCGCCGGCGACACCGATTTCACTCCCAGATGTCTTGCCAGATTCTTCTCGGAAACTTCCTTGTCGCCGTGCATCAGGACCGCGACCGGTTTCCCTTCAGACGTTTCAAATATCACGGTCTTGATCACCGAGTGTTCTTCGATTCCGAGTGCTTCGGCCGAATGAGCCGTCCCGCCTTTCTCGACGTAATCGAACAGGTGCGGGATGAACCCGATGTTCCTGGCGCGCAGGAAACGCACGGCTTGGGTGACCGGAATCTTAGTCATCGCATCCGCTTTGCGTATCTCTGCGTCTTGGCGTCTTGGCGGGAAACCTGCCGTGAAGACTCCGGAGCAGATCAACGGCCAAGACTCTCGCAAAGGCGCCAAGCCGCAAGGTTCCGCAAAGAATGTAGATCAATCGGTTCAGCGGCAATTCCCCGATACCTGATCCGCGATACTCGACTTCTGTCCGCTCGCGGGCAAGCCCGCCGCTAAACCGCTCACCTCCCACTGCTCTTCATTCACGATCTCATCTTCGCCCTCCCTGACGGTCGGGCTACCGACACGATTGACGATTCGCGATTCACAATTCACGAGCCGGCCACTTCCCCGTGTCTGAAACACGAAACAAGGTGGTCGTTCACCATCCCTGTCGCCTGCATAAACGCATAGCAGATCGTTGACCCTACGAAATTGAATCCGCGCTTCTTCAGGTCCTTGCTCAAAAGGTCCGAGATCTCCGTCGACGGAGGCACGTCCGAAAGCCTCTTCCACCTGTTCACTTTCGATTTTCCGTCGACGAACGACCAGACGTACGGATCGAACCCGCCGAACTCGTCCTGAACTTTCAGGAAAGCGTTCGCGTTCCTGACCGCCGAACGGATCTTCAGACGATTCCGCACGATGCCTTCGTCCTCAAGCAGTGAGGCGATCTTGTTCTCCCCGTACCGCGCGACCTTCTGAGGATCGAAATTGTCGAACGCCTTCCTGTAGTTTCCGCGCTTTCGAAGGATCGTGTCCCAGCTGAGCCCCGCCTGCGCTCCCTCGAGGATCAAAAACTCAAACAGCCTGTTATCATCGTGGAGCGGAACGCCCCATTCCGTGTCGTGATACTCGACCGCAAGGTCGTTTGTCGCCCATTCGCAGCGTTTCATCGCGCCTTATTTCTGCTCGATCTTGTAGACCTTCACGAAACAGCCGACTCCGCCTTCGGCTTCGCTGCTCTGATAAGCGCTGAGCTTTCCGGTCACCGTCACCTCTTTGCCCAGATCGACAACGCCGCCCTCGTTGTTCCGGATCACGATGTCGGTCTTCTGATACCCGCGCGGCAGTTCGTCCATTGTGTTTGCCCCGCTGCCGAGCGCGATATCAGCGGTAAAGCCCGTTTTCTCTCCGGCATTCGCTTTCAGCTTCATCCCGCATTCCATGCGCCCGCTGGTGTCAGAACAGAACACGCCGCCGGCATCGTCCAGAAAGCCCTTCGTTTCTATCGTCTTACCGTCATTCCCAAGCGCGCACGCCTTGTCATATGCCACAGGCTCGCCCGTTGTGTCGCAGCCGGCCGCCGCGAAACCCAAGAACAAAACCGACAGGATGATAAGTGATCTCATCTATTCCGCTCCTAAGTGATCGCTCAGGATCACAATGATGTCGTTATGCCGCCGGAAAGCCGTTCGTGCCGGTGACTTCGACAGCCTGATCGAAATGCCTGCGCTCGTGGATCACGAGGATCTCAAAAGCGGAGGCGAGAGTAAGGGGAGCCTTGTCGCTGACCGGGGACGCGATCTTTATCTTCTTTCGGTCGAGATGATCGGTCTGCCGTATGTACGACATAAGCTTCTCCTGACAGTCCGCGAAGTCTTCGATTATCGAGTCGGGAACATCGCTCTGGGAAGGCTCGAAGACCGGGAACGTCTTCATTTTCTTCCTGTTCTGCGGGTCCACCGAACGCTTAATCAGGTACCCGACGAGGCCCGACCAGAACGGGATCCGGCTCCAGAGGTTCGGCCTGAGATCGCCTCCGACGACTTCCTCAAGCCTCTTGAAATAGGCGCGGTTCGTCGTGATCAGATGGTCGATGCACTGCGCGACGCTCCACTTGTCAGGCAACGGCTTCCAGTTCAACTGGTCGGCGGTGAGCCCTCCGAAGGAGCTTTTCACGTCAGAAGTGACCTCGCACAGCCTCGCGATCAGGTTTTCACTTGTTTCGGTCATATCTAGTAATGCTACGGGTTTCGGTAACCGTTGATCACCCTACGGATCCCGTCCTTCATCCGAGCGCTGTGAAGATTCAGAAGCAGTCCCAGATAACACCCTGAAAGTTTCAGGTACGTAAATACTTGCGCAAGGTGAACATCGTTTGTCTTCTCGACCGCCTTCACCTCGATTATCAGTTTGTTTTCGACTAAAAGATCAACGCGGTAACCGCATTCCAAATGCACTTCCCTGTAATTCAACGGAAGCCCCTTTTCCTTTTCGACGTACAGCCCGCAATCAGTCAATTCGTAAAAAAGGCACTTTTGATACGAAGACTCAAGAAGCCCGGGCCCAAGTTCCGAATGCACACGAATTGCCGCGCCGATGACTTTTCCGGACAGTGTATTTTCATCCATTTCTATTCCTCCTAGGTGAGATTAGAGGTTTGTAACGAGCCGCTCCCAAAATACCGGGATCGGCTAACGGATGACCTTTTCAATTTCAAACAACTTCCTGTGGCTCAACGCCGTTTCAGAGTCCTTTGCAAATTTCCGAATTATGATCCAGCCGGAATTTACCACAGAGGACTCGGAAGATTTCACGGAGATCACCGAGGACTACTGAATGCTCTCCGTGCTCTTTGTGTGATCCTTAGTGACCTCCGTGGTTAGACTTCTTGAACGCCAATCATTCGAATGGCAGAGCCAATACTGGCGCCACCGAAGATCTCAAGACGCCCCAAAAAACAAAGACAACAATTCCTCTGTGTTCTTTGTGAAAACCTCCGTGTCCTTTGTGGTTAATACTTCTTTGATCTAAGACCTCTCAGACAGTCAACCAAGGAGGACTGCGATCGTCACGCAAGATCTCCAGTAAACGGGTTTCCCCAAGCCACCGCAGATCGAGCCCTCTAGTTCCTAAGCGGCTTGCCCGTCTTAAGCATGTGCGCTATCCGCTGCTGCGTTTTCGGCTCGCCGCACAGGCTCAGGAACGCCTCTCTCTCCAGGTCCAGAAGATACTGCTCCGACACCCGGGTCTCGTGATTCAGGTCTCCGCCCGCCATCACCTTCGCCAGTTTCTTCCCGATCAATTCGTCGTGATCCGAGATATACCCGCCGCGCTTCATCATGTGCAGCGCCAGCTTCATTGCCGCCTGTGCCGATTCCCCGAGCGCCAGGATATCTTCCCTCTCGACAGGCTGGACATATCCGGAAGCCGCTAGATTGAGTACTTCCTGCTTCGCGTCGGCGATCAGACGGTCGCCGTTCATCGAGATCGGATCACTCGGCCTCAGGATCCCCCAGCTTCGGGCCTCCTGCGCCGATGTCGCGACCTTGCCCATTCCGATGAGCTCGAACGTCTTCTTCAGGAACGCCAGCGGATCCGCATCGGGCACGTTCGCCGCCGCGTCCATCGTCCGCATCGTCAGTTCCTTCGTTCCCGCGCCGGCGGGGATCAGACCAACTCCTACTTCTACAAGCCCGATGTAGGTCTCCGCCGCGGCACGCGCCCTGTCGCCGTGCATCGTGATCTCGCATCCGCCACCGAGCGCAAGCCCGTACGGCGCCGTGACGACCGGCTTCGCGGAATACCTTATCCTCATCACCGCCTTCTGGAACTGCGCGATCATCAGGTTGATGTCGTCCCATTCCTCTTCCTGTGCGGCAAGCAGCAGGAGCATGATGTTCGCGCCCGCGGAGAAGTTCCCGCCCTGGTTCCCGATCACAAGCCCTGCGAAGTTCTGCTCCACTTCTTCTATCGCGGCATTGATCATCTGGACGGTGTCAGCCCCGCTGGAATTCATCTTTGTCTGACATTCCAGGCACGCGACACCGTCGCCCAGGTCGATCAAAGACGCTCCGGAGTTCTCCTTGATCACTCCCTTGCTGTCTTTCACCGTCTGCAGATCGATCACGCCGTCGCGCGGTTCGATCCGCTTGTACTCGCCCGCGATCAGGTCGTACTGATAAGCGGTCCCATCTTCGGACTTGTAAAAGGAGCTTGCGCCCGAGTCGAGCATTCGCCGGACGTTCTCAGGAACAGGCTGTCCCTCTTCTTCCATCCGTCCGACTGACTTCTCAACGCCGATAGCGTCCCAGGTTTCGAAGACGCCAACCTCCCAACCGAAGCCCCATTTCATCGCGTCGTCGACGTCCTTCACATTGTGGGCGATCTCAGGGATCCGGTTCGCCGCGTACCGAAGTGTCCGCGAGATCGTCTTCCATAGAAACTCCCCGACCTTGTCGTCGCCCCAGACCAGCTTCTTGATCCGCGCGTCACGGTCTTCGATCTGCTTCGCCGCCTCAAGTGACGGGAACTTCGTCTTCTCCTGAGGCTTGTACTCGAACGTCTCGAGATCGAGCTCGAGGATCACTCGGTTCCCTTCCTTGTCCGTCGATTTCTTGAAGAATCCGCCTCCGGTCTTGTCGCCGAGGATGTTCTTTTCGAGCATTTTCTCGATCACGTCGGGGATACGGAACGCTTCGCGGTCTTCGTCGTCGGGGATCGCGGGATACAGGTTCCGGTTCACGTGAGCAAGAACATCCAGCCCGACGAGGTCGGAAGTGCGGAACGTGGCGCTTTTGGCGTGGCCGATCGCCTTGCCCGTCATCTGATCGACCTCGGTCGGCGTGAATCCCATACGGAGCATTTCGTGGACGGTCGCCATCATTCCGAAGGTTCCCACGCGGTTGGCGATGAAATTCGGTTCGTCCTTCGCGGCGACGACGCCTTTGCCGAGCCTCTTGTCGAGGAATCCGAAGATCTGGCAAGAGATCTCGGGCTTCGTCCACTCGGTCGGGATCACCTCCACGAGCTTCATGTACCGGGGCGGGTTGAAAAAATGCGTTCCGAGAAAATGCGCTTTGAAGTCATCCGAGAACGGTTCGGCGATGTCGCGGATCGGAATGCCGCTGGTGTTCGAGGCGATGATCGAACCCGGTTTTCGGTATTTTTCTACCTGCTCGTAAACCTTGTGCTTGATGTCCAGCCGTTCAACGACGGCCTCGACGACAAGATCGCACTCGCCTATCTTCTCGAAGTCGTCCTTAAAGTTCCCGAGTTCGATCAGCTTTGCGTTGTCGTCCAGCATAAACGGCGCCGGCTTGAGCTTCTTCGCGGCTTCGAACATCGACCGGACGATGCGGTAGCGCACCTGGGGCGATTCTGCGGTCAGCCCTTTCGCCTTCTCTTCCTCGTTCGGTTCGTCCGGCGCGATATCCAGAAGCAGCGTCGGTATCCCGGCGTTGGTGAGATGAGCGGCAATGGCCGCGCCCATTGTTCCGGCACCCAGCACCGCTGCTTTCCCGATTCTCAACATAACTGTGTAATCCCTTGTTTAGTGTCTTGGAAACGAATCTGTATCATACTGAATGAACATTCATTCAGCAAGAAACCGGATCGTGAAACCTGAAATTGGCAAAACTATTTTGCGACCACGCGATTCTCTGATAGATTACAGGCGATACTAATCGATCTTTGCCTCCCTTAGGGTTCAGCAATTCCGATCTCATACTACGGAAATCATACGGATACCAGTTTCTGTAACCACGGAAGAATGGACTTTTTGGGAGGTCTCTATGAAAGGTAAAAGGATCGCTCTCGCGCTTGTCGTGATCCTCCTGGCATTTTCGGTAGGTTTTGTGACGTTCAAAGCCGCCGAGATTTTCAAGTATTACCTGATCAATTCCGGAGCGGACTGCACTGAGCACGTCAAGGGCGGCTCCTGCGGTGGAAGCCGCGACGCCGCGTTCCAGCAGACCGTGCCCCGCCGGTAAGCGAAGACGAAGGCTACCGGGACCGATCGATGACACTGATCCCGGTGAACGGGAACTCACCCATTTGTGTCAGGATCTCGCCAGCCTCTTCGAGTCCAACTGTATTTTTCACCAGCTGGCCGGGTTCCAATCCGGATTCCTTTATCAATGAGAACATTTCCGGATACCTGTGCGCCTGCATCCCGTGGCTGCCGAGCATTTCCAGCTCGTAGGCGACGATCCGGTTCATAGAAACCGGCGTTTCGGATTCTCCTGCCTCCATCAGCCCGATCTGTACGTGACGGCCGCGCTTCGCGAGGCTCATCACCGAGTCCGAAACTGCTTTCGGGCTTCCGATCGCGTCGATCGAGACGTCGGCGCCGCCTTCGGTGATCTCAACGATCAACGAGGGCACGTCTGTCTCCGGCAGGCTCAAGACCGCCGCGTCGGCACCGAGCGAACGGGCGAACTCGAGTTTCTCCTTGCCGATGTCTACCGCGACCACGCGGGCTCCGAGCGCCTTCGCGATCAATATCGAAGAAAGCCCGACGCCTCCGCACCCGAAAACGGCCACCCACTCGCCTGCGGATGCTCTTCCCTGATGAACGACCGCCCGGAACGAGGTCATGAACCTGCAGCCGAGACTCGCGGCGGTTACAAAGTCGATCTCGTCCGGAAGCAAGACGAGGTTCTCATCGGCGTACCGGATCTCGACGAATTCCGCGAATGCTCCCCAGTGCGTGAATCCGGGCTGGAACTGTTGATCGCACACCTGCTGGTTTCCCGATCTGCATTGAGGGCAGGCGCCGCAGCCGCATACGAACGGCACGGTCACACGGTCGCCGGGCTTCCAATTACTGACCCCGACGCCGATCGCTGCTACAACGCCCGATAGTTCGTGTCCCGGAACGTGAGGCAGAGTTATATCCGGGTCGTTGCCCATCCAGCCGTGCCAGTCGCTTCGGCAAATCCCGCAGGCGCGGACCTCGAGCACGACGGAGCCCTCGGAGGGCTCCGGGTCCGGCACGCTATTGATCGTCGGCCGGGCCCCGAACTGTTCGTAGATCACTGCTCGCATTTATACTTCGTCCGGGCTGCGGGCGAGAATACGTACCGCTTCCCTTACCTGCCGCCTCTTCTCTTCAAGATCCGACTGCAGTTTCTCCACCGTCGCGCGGTCGGCTTCAGCCTTCTGCTTCTGACCCAAGGCTTCATACGCATTCGCCCTTTCTTCATACGCGGAGATCATCTTCGGATCGGCCTTGATCGCCTTGCCGAGTTCTCTTACCGCCAGCGAGTACTGCTTCTGCCGATTCCGTATCATACCGAGATTGAGATAGATCTCCGGCAGAAACGGGTAGATGGTTTTCACCTTTGTCACATCCTTCAATCCTTCCGCAAGCTCACCCCTGAGGATCTTCAGAAGACCCATATTGTTGAACACGAAGACGTTGTCGGGAACTATCTCGAGAGAGCGTTTCAGGTCGGATTCCGCAAGATCGAGCTTCCCCAGTCTAATGTACCCATACGCCCGGGTATTGAGAGCATCCGCGTTGGCAGGCTCCATGGCTACGAGCTCGGTAGCGGCTCTCACGACCTCATCCCAGGCCTCGAGCTTCGCATACGCAGCCGCGAGTTCCTCCTTAACAAAAGAACTGTACGGGGCAAGTCGGTTGGCGCGTTCGTAGTCTTTAAGCGCAGCAACGTAGTCCTCTTTCTTTTTGAAGACATCGCCGCGCAGTTGGTAGCCTTTTCCGGAATCCGGATCGATCTCGACCAGCCGGTTGGCGGAGACCAGCGCGCCCGTGAGATCGCCTTGCCTCATCTGTATCTGGCACTTGAAAAAGAAAGCGGAGGCTAACGCAGGGTCGAGTTCCGTCGCGCGGGTCAGGTCCGCCAGAGCCTCGGGCAGTTTCTCGAGAGTGTGATTTGTCAATCCCCTCAGGAAAAAGGTTTCCGCATAGTCCGGATCCAGCGTGGAGGCCTTGTTCAGATCGGCCAGCGCTTTATCGAACGTGTTCAGATCCAAATACGCTTTCGCGCGGTTAACAAAGGCCTCGACATTCTCCGGATCAAGCTTGAGAATGCTCGAGAAATCCTCGATGGCCTCGTTTTGACGCCGAAGCCTGAGATAGGCAACGCCCCTGTTCCCGATGATCGGAATGGTGTTCGGAACGAGTTCCAGGGACCTTGTAAGATCCGCGATCGCGAGTTCAAGATCTCCCAGTTCCAGGTAAGCAAGGCCCCTTGTGTAGAAGGTTCCGAAGAACTGGTCCGATTCCCGGATAAGTTCCGTCGTGATCCTGATCGCGCCTTCGAGGTCTCCGGCAGCTCTTGCTCTTTCGGCTTCCAGGGCCCGCTCCTGCAACGATTCCGACGCGCCGCCTTCATTCACGTCTTGCGCCGTCGCCAGACCCGCGATCAATACCAAGACCAAGGCACCCGCCCAAACGACGCGAGAGATCCAACCCATAGATTTCTCCTCCAAGAACTAGAGACCGCAGCACAGATTGACTCCGTACCGCGGTATCTTATGAGCAGTCGCTCCGAATGAGCAAGGTTTTTTAGGTGATCCGGATTTCGATCAGGCGGATCTGGCATTCGGCTCCGCAAGTACCTTTGCGATCTCGCCTACGTGGCGTTCATCCGTTCCGCAGCAGCCTCCGGCCACGTTCAGGTTGGGCAAGAGCCGTCTGATCTCGCGATGGGCAGCAGCAAGTTCGTACAGATCCCCCTCGTCCAGCTCTTCTGCCTCGTCCAACTCAGCGTGGCTCATCTTCGAGGCATTCACGCGTGTTCCGCGGATTCTCTCCTGCCAGCCGCTCCCTTCTTTCAATGCGTCGACGAAGTGGGTCGGATGAGCGCAGTTGATCATATAGTAAGCGGGCGGCGCCTCGGACTCCGAATCCACCTTTTCGATCGCGTCCTTCAGCGTGCTTCCGTTCGGGAGGCGGCCATCCGTCTCGACTGTAAAAGAGATCACGCACGGAAGACCTGCCTCAGCTGCGGCGTCCGCTATCCCGATCGCTTCGTTCTCGTAGGTCATAGTGATCGCGGAGATTATATTCGCTCCCGCCTCCGCGAGCGCGGAAACCTGAGGTACATGGTAGAGCTTTGCCTCTTCCGGATCCATCATTTCGCCCGCAACGTATCCGTCGCCCCTGGGCCCAATGCATCCGCTTATTATCATTCTTTCGCCGTTCTCCTCGAATTCGGGTCTGAGCTCAATCAACAGCCCGACGGACGCGCGGTTCATCTCGTCAAGCTCTTCGGCCGAATAACCGATCTTTGAAGCCCAGTCCGGATTTGCTCTCCAGGTCGCGGTTTCAAGGATCGCAGGTGCTTTCACATCGAGAGCGATGTCCAGGTATTCGCGAAAGTACTTCCGAAGCGCCTCGCGTCCTCTCTCGTCCTTCAATAGGACGAAAGATGCGAACTCGGGAAGTTCGAACCCCTCCTTGAAGAGAAGCGTCGTCTCCAGGCCTCCGTCGGTGACGAAGAATCTGTCCGATGTATGCGGAAATATCGATCTGTTTGACATAGGAATGCTCCTCAGCCGCCGGCGGGCCGAACGGCTTGATCAAATATGTTAAGTCGTTACTTTAGGATCCGGCACGTAAAACCTTGACAGCACGACGACAAGTCACCATAATTCGGCCTGCAAGACTTTCTCACGATCAAGAGTCTTCGTCCTTCTGCCTCACACAAGCAGAATAAAAAGCAGAATTGACCGATCGCGGCCGAAGTTTGCGCCGCGGTCTCGTACGTCCGTCTCTGGGATCCTCATCAACAACCCTAGACGGTTTTAACTCAAATCGGAGGACAAAATGAAAAAATCTCTCACAACCCTTTTCCTCACTATCTTCCTTCTTTGCGGCGTTGCGGCCGCACAAAACGGCGGTTCCAAGGCGTTTCGACCGGTAAAAGCGCAGATCACCGCCGCACAGGAGAAGCTCAAGGCGTCGGGCAGCTACACCGGACCTGTCGACGGCAAGTACAACGACGGTTTTCGCGATGCGTTGAAGGACTTCCAGTCCGCGAACGGCCTCGACTCGAGCGGCAAGCTGGATGAAGCGACGCTCGGTAAGATGGCGATCGAACTGACGGACCGGCAGAAGGGAATCGAGCCTGCGAGCGGTCCGAAACGCACCGTCTTCAGGGTCAACAAAGAACAAATCACGGAAGCCCAGAGGCTCCTGAAAAGCAGCGGGAAGTTCTCCGGAGCCGAGACCGGAAGGTACAGCAATGAGCTTCGCGCCGCGATACGCGAATATCAGGGCGAGGCCGGGATCCGCCGGACCGGATCGCTGAACCGCGCGACGCTTGAGAAACTTGGAATCGACCTTACGGAAGCACAGGCGGCAATTCCTGTCGATCCGAAGGACCTTGAGGCTTCGAAACCGAAAGGCGCCCGGGGTCCCGTTTTCCGCGCCAACAAAGGGCAGATCGCAGAGGTGCAGGAGATGCTCAAATCGAAAGGCCTATACAACGGCGAAGCGACGGGCAAACTGAACCCGGAAACCCGCGCGGCGATCAAGAGCTGGCAGTCCGCCAACAACGTGAAGCCGACGGGCACGCTTAACAAGGAAACGCTTGTCGCGATGGGGATCGAACTGACCGATTCCCAGAAGTCGATGTGAGCCTCGCTTAGAATCGCCCTCCGTTTCGGGAAGACCGGAGCGGGGGGCGATCATCTTCTTCGCGAGCCGGAGTGATTGCGTTCGAGCACGATCGCGAGTGCCATCTGCTTTTCGTTCAGGAGCCGCATCCGTTCGGCTCTCAGCGACGGGTCCGGATTCGCACAGGCTTCGCGGAGCTCGCCTATCTCGCGAATCAGCTCGACTTCCGCCGGAACGAACTTGTTGGATCTGAGAAGCGAATGGCCCACACGGAACTCGGACGGAGTGTTGAAATACTCCGTCAGGTCGATCTTCCGGCCGGCGCCTTCGAGGTCGTCGAACTCTCCCCGTTCGACCGCCTCCCGTATCTTCTCTTCCGCTAGTTTTGAAAGGTCCATCCTGTTTGACTCTCGTAGTCGCTTGTTTAATATATCGGAAGTTCCTTCAGCACCGAATCGCGCGCTCCCCGACTGCCGGGGCCGGTGTCGACATCGAGGACCTACCGGATGGGCGAAACCAACATCTATGTCTACCTCACGCCTCTGGCGCTGATCTTCATCGCTCTGGAGATGTTCTTCAGCTGGTACTACCGGAAAGGCTACATAAGCTTCCAGGAGGCCGTCGCGAATTTCGGCACGGCGCTGGGAAATCAGACGATGAACGTCCTTGTCGCGGCGGGGGTGTACGTAGCGTACGGCTACCTCTGGGACAACTTCCGCCTGCTGACGGTCGAGATGAACGTCTTGACGTTCGTACTCCTTCTTTTGGGCGTCGATTTCATCTTCTACTGGGTCCACCGCTGGGGACACGCGATCAACATAATGTGGGCGGCGCATTCGCCTCATCATTCCGCCGAGGAGATGAACTTTTTCGTCGCGCTTCGCGCGAGCGTGACTCAGCGGCTCACGTCATTTCTGTTCTTCTGGCCTCTGACGCTGATCGGCTTTCATCCTGCGCACATATATATGATGGCCGGGATACACTTGTTCATCGCGTTCCTCCACCATACCGAGTTCATTCCGAAGCTCTGGCGGCCGATCGAGTACGTCTTCACGACGCCATCTCACCACCGCGTTCATCACGGCGTCAACTTCAAGTACCTCGATAAGAACTTCGGCGAGTTCCTTATAATCTGGGACCGCATCTTCGGCTCTTTCGAAGAGGAGCAGGAAAAGGTCGTGTACGGGATCTACGACCATCCGAAGTCCTGGAATCCCATATCGATCAACTTCCATTTCTACCTTGTGCTTTTGAAACTGGCGATCGCGGCGCCGAACTGGTGGGACAAGGTCCGGATCTGGTTTATGCCGACGGGATGGAGACCCCGCGGGCTTGAAGCGCCGCCGAAGATCGAGATCACGACCGAGAACCAGGCCAAGTTCCGGCCGTCGATGTTCGCGATGTCAAAACCGTATCTCGCGGTTCAGGTCGCGGCGGGGATCGTCCTGATGATGGGGATCATCTCCGACGTCTTTGAATGGGGAATCGGGGCAAAGTGGATCGGCGCCTTTCTGCTCTGGTGGCAGATCGTCAACTGGGCGGGGATCATGGAAGCAAGGAGATGGCTCTGGGTATCTGAAACGCTGAGGCTGGCGGTGACATTTTCAGCGCTCGCGCTTATGTACGGCGACTCGAATTCAGCGGGCCTTCTGATCGGCTCGGCGGCGTTCACTGCCGCGTGCGCACTCTGGACACTGGCCTTCTTCCGGCCGGGCGCCTCGCGACTCAGTTTTGCGTCGTTCCGCTGACGGGATCTCACCTGTCCACGTAGAACCTTCGTATCCTGACGGCGAGGTCCATTCTCCCCCAGAACTCCGAAATGAACATCTTGAAATCGGAGATCGAGATCCAGTACTTGTCCGGTATCTCTTCCGACGCGTTCACCGGGTGAACGACCGAAAAAGCCAGCAGGCCGCTGATCAGCGTGACGGGGGTCAGAAGAACATCGCCTTTCATTTCGAAGTGGATCGAGCTGGTAAAGCCGAAACCTTCGGGCACCTGCCGGAGGCGAAGAGTCTGCGAGACAAGATGAAGTACTATCTCTTTCGACGTGTACTTCCGACGCGGATTTAGCGAGATCTCGCGAATGACTACTGGAAGATCGACATAAGGCGAATCGATGCCGGGAAAGCTCATGAACCGGATCAGCTCCCAATGCTCGTCGATCACGTTGCGCAGTTCCGGCAGCCTGGGGTCGTCGCTGCCCGATGCCTTCGCGATCGTCAGCCTTAGCGCGTCGCAGGCCCTGAGAAACGCCTGCGACGAAAGTCCGCCCTCGTTCAGGTCCGCCGCCTCTTTTACAAGCGTGCCAACGCGCAAGCCGTCTGTTTCGTTATCCGTCATCGTCAGGTCCCGCATTATATCCCACGGTTGCGATTCGTATTACGCAAATTCCGGCCTTTCTGTATAATCATCCGAAAAAATGCGTTTCGTCTTCTCCCGTAGATTCTTCATTCTCTTTGCGCTCGGCCTCGTGCCGCTTTCGCTTTCCTGGCAGATGCCGCAGCTGCGCTACGCGGTTCTGGCTTTCGATCTGGCGCTTCTTGCCATAGCGATCGGGGACTACTTTGTCAGCCGGAAAGCGGACGGGCTTTCGGTCGATAGGCGTTTCGCGAAGCGATTCGCCATCGGAGATCCGAACGACGTGACGCTGACGGTGCGGAACGATACGGGACGCGATCTACCGGTGCGTATAAAGGACGAACATCCACCGGAGATGAAGGTCGCGGACAGCCGCGAGGCTTCGTTCAAAGTGATCGAAGGCACGGAAGCGGAATTTACCTACACCGTCACGCCGCCAAAGCGAGGGAGGTACGAGTTCGGTCTGACGGCAGTTCGGTTCAGATCCCGGCTCGGCCTGGTTTGGTGCCAGAAAAGGCTCGGGGAAGCGACGCCTGTGAAGGTGTATCCGGATATGAGGCGTGCCCGCGAGATGGAACTGAAGGCAGTCGGAGCGAACACGTATCTCGCGATCCAGAGGAGATCCGTAAGGCGAGGCGAGGGACGGGAATTCGAGTCGATGCGCGATTACGTTCGCGGCGACGAACTTAGGCACATATCGTGGACGACAACAGCGAGGCGCGCGAAACTCACGACCCGCCAGTACCAGATCGAGCGCGACCAGACCATCATCGTCGCCCTCGACGCGGGTCGTCTGATGACCGGCCGGATCGGTGACGAAACGAAGTTCGACACGGCGATCCACGCGACGCTGGCATTGGTATCCGCGGCATCACGAGGCGGCGACAATTGCGGGATCGCGGTCTTCGGCAGGAAGGTCAAGAAGTTCCTTCCGCCGAAAAAGACCATCGGGCATATAGACGGCATACTCGAGGCATTGCACGATCTCGAGCCGGAGATGATCGAGCCCTCGTACTCGAGGGCGTTCCAGTTCATCGCGGCAAACTCCAAGAAACGTTCGTTCGTGATAATCCTCACGGACCTGATAGACAAGGAAAGTTCGGCGGAACTGATCAATTCGCTCAAGCTTCTTAGGCCGACCCATCTTCCGCTGGTCGTCACCATCGGAGACCGCGACCTGAATTCGACCGTGAGCTCGGTACCGGCGAGTCTCCGGGACGTTTTCGTACAGTCAGCGGCGGAGGAGATAATCCATCAACGGGACTCCGCCCTGAGACAGGTGGAGACTATGGGCGGGCTCGCGCTGGACGTAACCACACAGACTCTTGCTCCCAGGCTTCTCGAGACCTATTTAAAAGTAAAAGAGCGCGGTCTGCTCTGAGAACCGCGCGGTGTGAACGGCACTCCATTCAGGGAGGATTCAACAAAAATGAAGATCACGTTTCAAGGCGGCGCTGTCCGCTTCTCAGGAAGGGCGGCCTCGGTACTTTGCATCCTGTCGCTGCTTGCGGCTCCGTTCACGGTCCTGACTCAAGAAGAGAAGTCCGCGGTCGAGGCGAAGAAGGAAGAAGAGAAGAAGCCGCTGCCTCTGAAACCTGAACGAAAGGTCGAGTTCACTACCGACGAGGGCACCTGGATGTCGCTCGACGTCACGCCGGACGGAAAGACGGTGATCTTCGATCTTCTAGGCGATCTCTACACCATCCCGGTCGAAGGCGGGAAAGCGGTGCGCGTGACCGAGGGGATGGGCTTCGACGCTCAGCCCAGGTTTTCTCCCGACGGCAAGATGATCGCATTCGTGAGCGACCGCAGCGGATCGAACAATCTCTGGATATCGAATTCCGACGGGTCCGAAGCGAAAGTACTGACCAAGGACAAGCAGGCGGAGTTCATATCTCCGGAATGGACCGCTGACGGCAACTACGTGGTCGTGTCCAAGGCGACACCCGATTCTTCGGGCGCGGAGCTCTGGATGTATCACAAGCTCGGCGGCTCGGGCCTGAAGATCTCGAAAGGCGGAGCCGAACGCGGAGGCGGTGGCGACGGGCCTCCTCCCCCGGGCCCAAGTTATTACGGCGCCCAGCCGACTTCCGACGGGAAGTACGTGTTCTTTGCGAGACAGGCGCCGCGGTCCGGGCCGAGGCTCACTCTCGCCGACTGCCAGATCATAAGGCGCGACATCGAGGGCGGCGAAGAGGACCCGATCACCTTTGAGGCGGGGAATGCCTTCCGTCCGGCCGTTTCGCCCGACGGAAAGACCCTCGTTTACGGATCGAGATACGAAGGCCAAACGGGCCTCAAGGTCCGCGATCTCTCTACCGGCGAGGACCGCTGGCTGAAGTACCCTGTCCAGCGCGACGAGCAGGAGTCGAGGCCGACCCGCGACCTGCTTCCGGGCTACGCATTCCTTCCGGACGGGCGTTCGATCATCGTCTCGTACGGCGGTAAGATCCAAAGGGTCTCGGTGGAAACCGGCGAGGACTCGGTGATCCCTTTTTCCGCCGACGTAAGCCTCGATGTCGGGCCCTCGTTGTATGTCGATCACAAGCTCGCCGAAGGTCCGGTGAAGGCGAGGCTTGTTCAGGAGCCCGAGTTCGCTCCGGACGGAGAGCATATCGCGTTCTCCGCGCTCGGGGCGCTTTACACGAAACAGATGCCGGACGGCGAACCCCGCCGTGTCACCAACGCCAGCGACCCGAGGGAGTTCCAGCCATCGTTCTCGCCCGACGGAAGATCTATCGCTTTCGTGACCTGGTCGACAAAGGGCGGGCACATATGGAAAACCGACGGCGGTTCCCTTCAGCGAGTGACCTCGACGCCGGCCTTCTATCGCGATCCGGTTTGGAGCCCGGACGGATCCCGGATCTTCGCGCTGCGTGCGTCCAGGCTTGTGCGTGTGAATCATCCCTCCGATTTCCTCGGTCCGCAGCCCGGACTCGACATCATCAACGTTCCCTCGAACGGGGGCGAGGCCAGCGTCGTAGCGCCCGCGCGCGGACTCGGAAAACCGCATTTCGGCCCGGAGAAGGACCGTGTTTATGTTTACGGGAACGATGGCCTCGTCTCTTACCGGTTTGACGGATCCGACCGCAAGCTGCACCTGAAGGTGGTCGGCAAGAGCCGCCGGGGCCGTCCCAATCCCGCACGCGACGTAAGGATCAGTCCCGACGGCACGATGGCTATGGCGCTCCTTACGAGCCAGTTATATGTGTTTCCGGTCCCGAGAACGGGCGCCGACGCTCCGACGATCGACGTCACAAAACCGGCAGTTCCCTCGAAACAGCTTACAAAGATCGGGGCCGATTCCTTCGCCTGGGCCGAAGGCGGGAAAACGCTTTCGTGGGTTGTCGGAGCCACTCTTCACACCCAGCCTTTATCGAGCGTGAAGTTCGAACCGGAGAAGAAGCCGGACGAAAAGAAGAAAGAGAACGGCGAAGCAGCAAAGGAAGAACAGAAGGAGCCGCCGCCGTTCACGGAATACGAGATCGTGATCGAGCGGCCGCGCCACACGCCGAAGGGAACGGTGGTCCTTCGCGGAGCGAAGGCGGTGACGATGAAGGGCGACGAAGTGATCGCCGATTCGGACATCGTCGTTACGGACAACCGGATCGCTGCCATCGGAAGGCGCGGGTCGGTTTCGGTCCCGCAGGGCGCGAAAGTGATGGACGTGCGCGGCAAGACGATCATCCCCGGGCTGATCGATATCCACGCTCACTGGGAGGTCCGCCACCAGGTCCTCGATACGGAGGACTACACGTTCTGGGGAAATCTCGCATACGGCGTAACGACCGGACGCGATCCTCAGACCAACACGAACGATACATTCGCCTACCAGGACCTTGTGGACACCGGCGATATGATCGGCCCAAGGATCTTCACGACAGGGCCCGGGATATTTTCCGACACGGACTTTCAGTCGTACGATGAAGCTCGCGACACGATAGCCAGATACAAGCGGCACTATCGAGCGGAAACGCTGAAATCGTACCTGGTCGGCAACCGCCAGCAGAGGCAGTGGGTCGTGATGGCGTCGAAGGAGCTCGGCATCATCCCGACGACCGAGGGCGGAAGCGATTTCAAGATGAACCTGACGCACGCGATCGACGGGTTCGCGGGCAATGAACACGCACTGCCGATCGCGCCTTTCTACAAGGACGTGATCGAGCTGTTCGCCCAGACGAAGATCACGTACACGCCCACGCTTCTTGTGTCGTACGGAGGCCCGCAGGGCAAGTTCTACTTCTTCGAAAACTCCGACGTGTACGGCGATCCGAAGCTGAAGCGTTTTAATCCGCAGGCCGTTCTCGACGAGAAAACGGCAAGGCTTCCCTGGTTCCGCGAAAGCGAGTACATCTTTCCGGAGATCGCGAAGTACGCGAACGCGATCCACCTGGCCGGAGGAAAGATCGGGCTTGGCGGCCACGGCGAACTCCAGGGGCTGCAGTGTCACTGGGAGATGTGGGCGCTTGGGATGGGCGGGATGAAGCCGCACGACATCTTGATGGTCGCGACCATCAACGGCGCATACGCGATCGGATTCGGTAACGAGCTCGGGAGCCTCGAGCAGGGCAAGGCCGCGGATCTGATCGTGCTCGACAATGACCCGCTTGCCGATATCCGAAACAGCAACTCTATCCGCTACGTGATAAAGAACGGGGAGATCTACAACGGCGACACGCTGGACCAGATATGGCCGGCGGAAAAGCCTCTGCCGGAGGCGTGGTGGTGGTGGAAAGGAAAACCCTGACGGCTACAGCTCGTGCGGCTGGAATGAGCCTTCGGTCCTTCGCCCGGCGAGAATCAGGTAACTGAACATCGCCACGCCGGTACCGATCCCGGTCGCGTACTTCACGTAGTTTGGCAGGCTTGAAGGCGAAAGGAAACCTTCTATGATGCCGGCGCAGACAAGCAGAAACGCACAGCCGACGGCGAGCTTGACCGCCTTTATTCCATTGATCTTCAGGGAATCGAGCCGTGTATATTCGCCTGGATTGAGGATCGAATAGCCGATCATCAGCCCGGCGCCACCGGCAATGAAGATACACGAAAGCTCGACGACTCCGTGCCCGACCATGAACGCGACGAGTTCGCGGCCGAACTCCGGATCGGCCTTGAAGCATGCGCCGAGCACGCCGCCTATGTGAAGGCCGTTCGAGGCGAGTATGTAGATCGTGCCGACACAGATCAGGGCGCCCATCGCAAAGGCAAGAAACGCCACCCGGATGTTGTTCGTGAGTATCTCGCTGGAGCCGATCTGATTCGCCTGGTTCAGGTCCTGCCACCAGCGCGTGTCCGTCTGTGCGAGCATCTGCACCTGTCCAAGACCGAGCGTGTCGATGAATCTTTGATCGTTCAGGCAAAGTACGAACGCTCCCGCGGCAAAAACGAAGAAGACCGCGAATGCCGCAAAAGTAAATCCGAATGTTTCCCTGAATATCCTCGGGAAATCCTCCGCAAAGAAATTCCAGAGCACGCGGCCGCCTTGCCCTTCCGCTCGATAGATTTTTCCGTGCGCCCTAATTACGAGGCTGTTCAGATAGCTCACAAGTTTCGGGTCCCTCGACTCGGCCCTCGCGATCGCAAGGTCCGCCGCAGCCCGGCGGTACAACTCGCCGAGTTCCCTTACCTCCGCCCTGGGCAGCATCTTCAGACCCGCGACGCCTTCGGTCTTTGCGAGAAGTTCTTCGAGCCTCTTCCAGTGGTCCTTTCTGTCGTTTATGAACCTGTACATAGTTCGGCCTATAGGTCCGCGAGCTACTACTTTGCCATAGTTTCGGCCAAAACATAGAATCGAGATTTCGCGATGTCGAACGAGGCCAAAAAATTCCACGAAGAAGCGGCGATCGTGAAGTCGTATGACTGGAGCACGTCAAAGCGCCTGTTCGGGTACCTGCGCCCGTATTGGCGGATGATGATCCTCGCGCTGGCGCTGACTCTACTGACGAACATCCTGATCAGCCTTCAGCCGTACTTCACTAAGGTCGCCGTCGACGACTTCATCGTCCCGAAAAGGACCGATGACATATGGCTCTTCGCCTTGGCGTTCTTCGGCCTGTTCCTCTTCCGCTTTATCTTCTCGTATTTGCAGGAGATCATCCTCAACGTCATCGGACAGCGGGTGATGTTCGATCTAAGGACGCAGATCTTCACGAAGCTACAGCGTCTTCAGGTCTCGTATTACGACCGGCATCCGGTAGGCAGGATCATCACCAGGCTGACGTCCGACGTCGATTCGCTGAACGAACTGTTCACGTCGGGCGTGATCGAAGGCCTCGGGGATATGGTCGTCATCGTGGCCATCATCGGCGCGATGCTGTGGCTCGACTGGCAGCTCGCTCTCGTTTCCCTCGTCACCGTCCCTCTCCTTTTTGTGGCGACCAACTGGTTTCGAAAACGGGCGAGGATCGGGTTTGACAAGGTGCGGACCCGCATGGCCAAGTTGAACGCCTTCCTTCAGGAGCATATTTCGGGGGCTCAGACGGTCCAGCTCTTCAACGCCGAGGAGCGTTCGCGGAGGCGGTTCCACGAGATAAACGACGACTACCGCAGCGCGAACATCGAGACGATCTATTACTATTCGATCTTCTATCCGATGGTCGAGATGATCGGCACGATCGGGATCGCCGTGATCATATGGTTCGGCGGGTACAAGATCCTCACGGAGGCGTCGGCGGCGGGGACCGCGTTGACGATCGGTACCGTGATCGCATTTATCCAGTACTCGCAGCAGCTTTTCCAGCCGATCCGAAATCTTTCCGACAAGTTCAACGTGCTCCAGGCCGCGATCGTGGCTTCGCACAGGGTCTTCTTGTTGCTCGACGAGGAGATCGAGATCGTGGGGCCCAAGGCACCGAAGAAAGCGGAAAAGGCGATCGGGCGGATCGAGTTCCGCAACGTCTGGTTCGCGTATAAAGATAATGACTGGGTTCTGAAGGACGTATCGTTTGCGATCGAACCGGGAGAGAGCATCGCGCTCGTCGGCCACACGGGCTCCGGCAAGACGACGGTCACCAATCTGCTGATGAGGTTCTACGACGTTCAGAAGGGGCGGATCCTTCTCGACGGCGTGGATGTCCGCGAGTGGGACCTCGATTCGCTCAGACGGAACTTCGCCGTCGTGCTTCAGGACGTGTTCCTCTTCTCCGGGACGATCGCCGACAACATAAGGCTAGGAAATTCGGAGATCTCCGACGAAAAGGTCCGGTGGGCGGCGCGCGAGGTGGCGGCGGAGAAGTTTATCGATCGTCTTTCAAAAGGATATGGCGCGATCGTAAAGGAGCGCGGAGCCGGTCTTTCGGTCGGCCAGAAGCAGCTTGTGTCGTTCGCGCGCGCGCTGGCGTTCGATCCGTCGATACTGATACTGGACGAGGCGACGAGTTCGATCGATACCGAAACCGAGCAGCTCATTCAAAAGGCCGTGAACCGGATTATGGAAGACCGCACATCGCTTGTGGTGGCGCACAGGCTCTCGACCATTCAGAGATGCGACCGGATCCTTGTGTTCCATCATGGTGTTCTTCGCGAGCTCGGGACGCATAACGAGCTCATCGGTCAGAAAGGGCTGTACTGGCGGCTGTTCCAGCTTCAGTACGGCAGCGAAGGGACTCCGGGCGCGGGCGGCGATCTTGTCCCGGCCGTCGGAAACACGTAGGGGGCGATGCCGCGCACGCGATAATTCGCCTGCCAAAAACGATTTGAGTATAATGTGACGCACTGAAATGCCTTCCGACGATCCACAACTGAATAATCTGGTCCGGGAATGCTCTGACACGATCGCGGAGGTGTACGAAGCGTGTGTCGCGAGCCAGCCGAATTTCGGGGTAAGCTCCGATTCCTTCACGGAGTCGGTCACGGACAGCATTTCGAAATTCCTTTGCAGCGGCCAGGAAGACCTTCCGTCTCCGGATGAGGTCCGCGAATTTGTTAGGTCGATCAGGTCGGACGACCTGTTTCTCGCGATTGCCTGCGCGGAAGGGAACGAACGTGCGTGGTGGGAGTTCGATCACCAGCACAGAGGCTATCTCGAGAGGATATCGAGACACCTTGCGAGCACGGATCTGAGCGCACAGGAAGTGATCGACCTCGTTTACGTCGAACTGTACGGGACGCGCGTCGTCGATGGCGTCAGAATGTCCAAGTTCGCGACGTACAGCGGAAAGGGTTCGATCAGGGGCTGGCTTCGGACTGTCATATGGCACGCGCTTGTCGACCTACACCGCGCCAGCCACGATGAGGTCTCGCTTGACGGAATGACCGAGAATGTCGGCGAAGGGTACACGCATTCCACTTTTAAGAACAAGGACCTGGGCGGCGAAGATCAGATGATCGACCATCTCGCCCACGAGAAATACAGGAAGGCGACTTTGGAATCGATCCGGTCATCGTTCTCCTCTCTAGACGATCACGAAAAACTTCTGCTGCTCTACTATCATTCCGAGGGCCTCAAACTTCGAGAGATCGCCAGGCTGGCGGAATCTCCGGGTTCGCCTCTCAGGGATTGGTTCCAGAGAAGATCGGCGGCCCGGGAGAAGGATCCGAGCGCAAGGATCCACGAGTCCACGATAATGCGGTGGCTGGATAAGACATACAAATTGATCCTTGAGCGCTTCTGCACCGACCTTTCCAAGGAGCACGGCCTGAAAGAAGAGGAGATCGACATTTGCATCGAACTTGCGACCCGGGACCTCGCCGATCCGGACATTTATCGGAATCTGGCTTCGAATGCCGGTTAAGTGCGCTTTTTTCAGAGACTTGAGGGTTTTGAAATAATTTCTCTCCGGTTGCGCAAATAAGGATTGAGGGCTCGTCTGAAACCCGGAGGCGCATAAGAACTATGAACAACAAGGGGATAAACAGGGACGAACTCTTCAGGGAGATCCTCGGTGCGTATCTGCGGTCGGATACATCTTCGAAAGAATTTGAGGAACGTGATCATCTCGACGGAGACACCATCGCGGCGTTCGTGGAGGGAAATCTTTCTGAACGAGAGGCGCGTCCGGTGAATTCGCATCTAGTCGATTGTTCGTTTTGCCGGCATAGATCGGCCGAGCTGATTCGCCTTGATCTTGAGTTCGCCGAAGAAACCGCGAAGGCTCCTGAAGCAAAACCGGCGCCCACGAAGGTATCGGATGTCCTCAGCGGGATCCTCGGAAAGATCCTCGGGGCAGGAGAAGGGGCAGTGTTTGCTCATCAGGAAGATGAAGATAATAAGGAAGAAGACGTGAAGGACGACGAGGAAGAATGAGTTAAGTTCCGTTGTTCGCGCGTACATGAGGGCCGTCCGGCAGTGCCGGGCGGCCCTTCTGCTTTTCGGAATGTCGGATCCGGGCCTCAGTCAATCTCTATGCATCGACAGTCGTTGCGGGTATAATGACAAGTCTCCTCTCAGTTCACGAGCCGCGGTTGTCAGTAGATATGAATACCAACTGCTCTACAAACAAGACCCGGTTGACCGTCGAGAAGATCGCGGTTGCCAATCTCCCGACTAAGATCGGCGATTTCAAGATCGCGGGATACCGATCTCTCAACAGCACAGAAGAATTTGTTGTACTTTTCAAAGGAGAGATGGAGAGGAATGTGCCTACGCTGGTCAGGATCCACTCCCAATGCCTCACAGGTGATGTCTTCGGCTCGATCAAATGCGATTGCGGGCCGCAGCTCCGGAAGGCGATGGAAATGATCGAGGCCGAGGGCAGAGGAGCGATCGTCTATCAGCAGCAGGAAGGCCGGGGGATAGGCATCGTCAACAAGATAAGAGCGTATGCCCTGCAGGACGAGGGCGCCGATACCGTCGAAGCGAACGAGCAGCTCGGGTTCGCGGCGGATGCTCGCGAGTACGAGCAGTGTGCCGAGATACTCTTCGATCTGGGACTCTGCGAGGTGCGGATGATGTCGAACAATCCCGACAAGATCAAGGCGCTTGAAGACGCAGGTCTGCGGATCGTGGAAAGAGTGCCGATCGAGGTCCAGGCGAAGCAGCCCGCAGCCCATTACCTTCGCACCAAGAAGGAGAAAATGGGGCATCTTCTGGACTTTAACGAGTAGCAAAATGTCTCAGGTCAGCTCACAGGGTACTGGAAGCAAGTCGGAAAAGAGCCGGCGGTTCGTCCTCGGACTCGTATTCGCGATCGTGTTTCTCATGTCCGCACCGTCCATCGTTGCCCAGAACTCGATCAGCGGCATCGTCTTTGACCCGGACAACAAGCCTGTTAGTGACATCGAAGTCGAACTTCTCGACACATTCGAAAGGCTGATCGGGACCAGAAAGACATCCGGCTCCGGTTTCTACACTTTCCAGCGGCTCGGAGCGGGTGTTTACTATCTGAAGATCCGTCCCGGCGGAACGGGCTTCAGCGAGACAAAACAGAGGATCGATCTGGGTGATCTGAATGCGATCGGGGGAGTGGATCAGAAGCAGGTGGATCTCCATCTCGAATACGATCCACGGCTGAGGCGCGACGGAGCCGCGGTAAACGAAGTGGTTTTTGCCCAAGGAGTTCCTGCAGAAGCCCGCGACCACTTCGAGACCGCCTCCAAGGCGGCCAAGAAACAACCCGAGAGTGCAATACTTGAGTTGGAGAAAGCGCTTTCACTTTTCCCGGATTACTTCGCCGCATTGGAACTTTACGGCGACCTCAAGCTCGCAAGCGGTGATTACGAAGGCGCCGAAACCGCTTTCGCCAGGGCGGTAGAAGTGAACGCCAGATGTTTCGGCTGTTACTTCAACCTCGCGGTGGCCCGGAATAAGCTCGGCAAGAAGGCCGAAGCGGCATCGAGCCTCATCCGAGCGAACGAGCTCGATTCCGGATCGATAAACGCTCACCTTCTTCTGGGAATGATCCTCCGGGACCTTAAGAGATTTGGTGAGGCGGAATCGGCGCTGCTGAAGGCAAAAGACCTCGGCGGAAATGGGCAGCCGGACGTGAACTGGCAGCTCGCGGAGCTTTATTATTTCAATCTGAAGAAGCCGGAAAAGGCAAAAGAAGAGCTGGAAACCTACCTCAGCAACTTGAGCGAGTCGGAAAAGCGGCAGAACTCTAAGAGGATAGAAACGATCCGGAAGCTCATAAGACAGATCGAATCTGAGATCTCCGGCGGCGCCTGACAGACGTTCCAGAAGCGCCAACTCGGCCCCTCACAACCGCGAAAACCGCTCAACATCCAAGAAATTGTAGAAAATTCAAGAATGTAAACGGACATTCGGATTTTCGATCAATTTTCATGGTTTCGATTCGCCTGCAAAGCGCCAATAACTCTTTCATTTCCAAGAGTTAACCCTCAACATACCTTCCTCTTCTCGAGTGGCTCGAAATTCGCCTAAAACCGCGCGTTTTTGCATCGTTTATCCCCGCCGTCCCCTCGGCATAAAGGGGAGAACAACACGCTTAAATCAGTCAGTAAAATCTCTGCTTAGGAGTGAGAATATGTTGAACAAATTCAGATTTGTTACCGTGGCTCTGTTAACGCTGGTGCTTGCAGCATTCGCGTTCGGACAGGGAACCACGGGAGAGATCGAGGGAACCGTTACGGACGGTACAGGTGCCGTGGTTCCCGGTGCTACCGTGCGCATTGAAAGCACGGGAAGCACTGCGGGATTCAACCGCACAGTGACCGTTGATGACAACGGTTACTTCATCGTTTCGAGGCTTCTTCCGGGCGCGTACAAAGTTACGATCGAAAGCTCGGGCTTCGACTCTTTCACAAGGACAGTCACTGTCGTCGTTGACCGCGCTGCCGCTGTCAATGCCACGCTCGTTCCCGCCGGAACGACCGCCGAGGTCGATGTCGACACCAGCGGAGCCGTGACTATCGATACTTCGGACACGAAGATCGACACGAACATCACCAAGGACATCATCGAAGCGCTTCCCAAGGGAACGACCTTCGGTTCGCTGCTCAAGATCGCTCCGAACGTACGTCCGGAAGCTCTCGGCGGCGGATTTCAGGTTGACGGCGCGTCGGGTTCCGAGAACGTGTTCGTCATCGACGGCCAGGAAGTCACCAACTTCAGAACAG
>JAGFIQ010000104.1 GCA_024103495.1 Aridibacter famidurans | reverse complement strand
TCGACGGGTTCGACTTCGCCAGTACCGTCGTGATCGCCGCCGTCAGCGTCGTCTTCCCGTGGTCCACGTGCCCGATCGTCCCGATGTTTACGTGCGGCTTGCTCCTGTCAAACTTCTCTTTGCTCATTATTCGAAAGTCTCTCCAAAAGAATCGGTCGTAATGATTGCCTTCCGGACCCCACTGAAATGGAGCCCGAGATGGGATTTGAACCCATGCCCTCTTCCTTACCAAGGAAGCGCTCTACCCCTGAGCTACTCGGGCGGACCGCCGGACGCCCAAAAATAAAGATGGAGCGAGAGACGAGGCTCGAACTCGCGACCCTCAGCTTGGAAGGCTGATGCTCTACCAACTGAGCTACTCTCGCTCACATTGACCTCGTAGCGGAGCCGTCTCAGGCCCTCTCGAGGTAAAGAAAATGCGAACTTAATTACGAAATTTCAAGAATGGTGCAGGGGGTAGGATTCGAACCTACGTAGGATTTTACTCCGTCGGGTTTACAGCCCGATGCCATTAACCACTCGACCACCCCTGCATTCTTCTACAGATTGCTAAATAAACGGAAAAATTTGTCAATTAGCAAATTTCACATAATACCCAAGAGACGGGCATCTTGCAAGTTAAGACATGGGTTTTCAGCTGATTAATCGGATTTCGGATCGAAATCTCCGGAAGCTGATCTGGGGTGGAACTTCCTGTAGGCGTTTCGAAGATGATCGTCGGTGATGTGGGTGTAGATCTGGGTCGTCGAGATGTCCGCGTGGCCGAGCATCGCCTGGACCGAACGCGAGTCCGCGCCTCTCTGGATCAGGTGCGTCGCGAAAGAATGCCTCAAAGTGTGCGGAGAAACGCCTTCGAGACCCGCTTTTTCCGAGTATTCCTTTACCAGCGAAAAGATCGTGTGACGGGTTATCGGCTTCCCGGCGGGAGAAACGAACAGATTCTTCGCGTCCGTTTCCTTTCTTCGCCTGATCTCCAGGTATTCGCCGAGCCATTTGGCCGCCGAGCGCCCGATCGGTATCTTCCTCTCTTTATTGCCTTTGCCGACGCAGGTCACGATCTGCGAGTCGAGGTCCACGTCGCGAACATTCAGGTTCGCCGCCTCAGACACTCGAAGCCCGGCGGCGTACATCAGCTCGAGGATCGCCCTGTCCCTTAGGCCCGTTTCCTGTGATGTGTCGGGCTCCGCGAACAAGCGGTCCACGTCGTCTTCGGAGAGGAAATTCGGAAGGTAAAACCCTTTCGTAAGCGTGTCGATGTCTTCAGTTGGGTTCTTCTCGATAAACCGGTCCATCTGCAGGAACTTGTAGAACCCCCGGACCGCGCTGATCACGCGGTTGATAGAGTTCACCGAGAGTCCTTCGACCGCAAGCGAGGCGACGAACTCGCGGATCTCGGCACGAGAAAGCTCTTCAAGCCTCAGCCCTTCTGCATCAGCGAAATCCTTCAGCTTCGATAGATCCCGCCCATACGCGGCGAGCGTGTTCTTCGAGAGCCCTCGCTCTGCGGCAAGGTACGACAGAAATTCTTTTAAAAGGTCACGTTGGGACATTTTCTGGCTGGCGGCCGCCGGTGGAAGCCTCTAATCGAACCCCACATTGCCGAAATCCGAGCAATCCGCATTAAGTACCGAGTATCTGTAAAATCCGCTCGCCTGAAACCTTCGCCGGGAGAAGTTCCAGACCCGAAGGTCGTCCAAAGGAGGATTGAAACAACGATTCCTCGTCATCCCGTAGAGTATCTCGTTCTGCTGTATCGCGTTGAGTTCCGGAAACGCCTCGACGAGCGCAGGTGCGGCGTCCGCGCTCAGCGAGGAATTATACACCGCGTCAAAATCTCTTCCGTCATTCATAAGCCCGAGATTGGTCCTAACGATGTAGTCTTCCGGATTGATGAAATTCAGGACCGCGACCATCGCCAATCCCGAAACCGCTGCGTTCCAGGCGAAGCGGCTTCGGCGTCCGCGCAGGACGGTGTAACCGAACAGAAGGAACACGACCGCCAGCCAGATCATAAAGGCCATAGGGAAGAAGCGCTCGGCAGTCATTCCGTAGCCGAGTTCGCCCGTGTACAAGATCATCCGCTGGAACGCCGACATCATTATCACGAACAAAAGCCCGATCTGGATCGCCGCGAGATATCTGAACAGGCTTAAAGCCCGCTCGGACTCCCGCCTGATCAGCCAGTGAAGCGCCAGAAGGATCGGCAGAACGAGCATCGACGCGAAGAACAGCTCGCCGAAGCCTCGCCTCGCGTACTCCGCCAGCTTCAGGCCGGGCTGGTTCTGCACGAGATCCATCCCCCCGAAAAGATACGGAAGCTGCAGGAACACAAAGGTCAGGAACAGGAGATTTAGCGATCCGAGGACGATCCCGACCTCGACCGAACCCACGGTCAGGAATCCCGGCAAGAGCGAGTTATTGAGATCGCGCGGGCTCCACGTGCGATCAACCTTCTTTTCGGCGGGCTCGTCTCTCGGTGCCTCCTCCGCAGAGTCGCCCTCGGACTCGGGAGCAGTGATGCTGGGGATGTGCCGTTCGCCGAACGCGGGAGGATCGATAACCTCCTCGCTCCGAGCCTCGGTCACGCTCTCTATTCCGCCTTCCGAAAAGTCCCGGTCATCCGGCGCACGCTCGGCTTCAGGGAATTCGCCGTCGATCGAAGCGCCAAGTGTCAGAGCCCGCAGATAGCCTGCTGCCGGCCACGCGAAGAATGCCGTGAAGAACGCGTGGAGCGCGAGTTCCTGGGGCACGACGTCAAAAGTGTTCGTGACAAGACCCTCGAACGCCGCGTCGGCCGCAGCGAAAAGAGCGCCGAACACGAGCACCAGCGGGGCGGCTATCAGGATGCCGCGCACTGCGAGAATTGCCTTTTTCGAACCTGCGCCTTTCGCCAGATTGTCCCACCGGAGGTCCTTCGTAAGCACGACCGCCGGAAGAAGGGCCATCGAGAGTCCCATCGCGATCCCCGAAAGTGCGTAGTGGACCACGCCGGACCCTTTGATCGGAAGTTTGAGCGCCGGAAGGAGCAGGATCGCACCGATCAGGAGTATCGCAAACGCGTTGAGTACCAGAAGCGGCTCTGAATCTCTGATCGCAAACCACGATGCGAAGAAAAGCGCGGCAGCAAGGAGTGCGTACTCGCGGAAGGTGAATTGGTTCTTTCCGATCTTCAGTTTCAGGAAGACGAGCGCGCCAACGCAAAGCGCGCCCATGATCGGAACGTTTAGCCCCCAAGGCACGGTCCGCAAGAGCGAGTCGCCCGCGATGCCGAGTCCGACCGCCGCGCCGGCGATAAGCAGCCCATTGTTCGAATATTTGTTCACTGTAATTCTCCGTTTTCCTTTAGGTGCCATCGCGGGCAGATAACTTCCGATCGGCATCGGCGCTTACCTTGCACCGGCCGCATCGATCGATTCAAGAACACGTTTTCTACGGGGATCCGAACTGCTCAGGTCCGGGAAGGATGAGCGCCTGAAGAAGATCTTCTCCGCCAGTCTTCGGCCAGGCCGCGACGTCAACGCTGCGAAGAGCCATTCATATTGAAAATCGAACTTGAAGGTGCGCAGTGCCGAGCGCATAAGCAGTTTCGTAGCGAAGCCCTTCTCGAACACTTCACCCGAGTAATTGAGAAGTACCTTCGGATCCCCGGACCGGATCCGTGCGATCACCGCCTCAGCGGCGAAGTCCGAAAGCCGTAAACAGGGATCGAGCCCGCCGGCCGTTAGCGGAGAAACGGCGCCCGCTGCGTCGCCGACAAGAACTCCGCGCGGGTTCGCGATACGCCTAAGGATCCCGCCGACCGGTATCCTGCCGCCCCTCGATTCTGTTTCTTCCAGGTCGTCGGTAGGCAATACGACGTTCGCGGCCGTCTCTATGAATCTCGAGAGCGCCTTCGAAGGATCGAACCGCTCCGGATATCCGCCTACGCCTATGTGGCATTCGGCGCCGTCGTCGGCGATCCAGGCGATGTACCCGGGAGCGAAATCTGAGCTAAGGAAGCAGTGAAGAACAGGCTCCGAGGTAGGAGAGGAACGGCGAAAGACCTTCTCGAAACCGACGATCCACTCCGAGTTCGTGTCCAAGCTCAGGTCCCTCGCTACCGCCGAGCCTACACCGTCGGCACCGATCAGCACTTTTGTCCTGATGGTCTCGACAATCCCGCTCTTTTCGATCCGGACGACGCTTGTGCCCGGTTCGCCGCTTTCAGGATTCGAACCTGCGAACCGTGCTCCGTTCAGGAACTCGACGCCGAGCCGGCGCGATTGATCGAGCATGGAACTATATAGCGCGTCCATCCGCCCGATCCGGAATTCCGGAGCAGGGCTTGTCAGGCTCAGGCACTTCATCGACGGAGAATAGAGGTTGACGCGGCTGATCGGGATCCCGAGCGAGCCTTCAGGAAAGTCGAAATCCTCGAAGGTCTTTCGGACAAAGATTCCGGTCGTATGGACGCGGGCGCCTATGTCTTCCTTGCGGTCGACGAGAAGGACGGACACGCCCGACGCGGAAAGTCTTCTTGCCGTATGCAGCCCTGCGAGCCCGGCGCCTATGATCACCGCGTCGAATTCGCGCGGCTTCTCAGGGCTGTTTGATCGCATTGATCAGCGCCTCCATGTGGTCGAGGTATTTCTGCAGCGCGTCGCGGCCTGAATCCGTGATCCGGTACTCGGTCAGAGGGGTCCGTCCGCTGAATGATTTCTCGCAGACGATGTAGCCCGCGTCTTCCAGTTTTCTGGCGTGTGCGCTAATGTTCCCGTCGGAAGCGTTGAGCACGCGCTTCAGGTCGTTGAAGGAAAGCTTGTCGTTCGCGGCAAGCGCGCTGACGATGCCGAGTCTCATTCGCTCGTGTATGACCTTGTCGAGCTCGCTCGAGACGCGTTCGGCAGCATCTGCCGCAGATACATCGCGTATGCGGTCGGCGCCATCGTGATTCTTGTTTGCTGTCGCTTTCTTCATTCGAAACCTGCCGTTACCCGCCGTATTTCCTTCCGATCACAAGCCCGAAAACGATATGCAGAAAGCCGAAGCTCGCGATCATGAAGTAATTCCCAAGCTCGGGCCGCGCCACCGTTGCCGCGGCGCCGGCGAGGATGAAAAGCCAGCCCATAAGCGGAACCGGCCTCACCGAGTACGAACCTCCGGTGACGACCGCGACTCCGTAAAGCGTTATCCAGACGGGCGGAAGAAGCGATGGCGATCCTTTGTAAAGAAGCAGGGCTGTCAGGATGACGCCGGCGATCATCGGCGGCAAGAACCCGAGCGCAAATTTTCGTGCAGGAATTGAATTGAGCGCCGTGTCCGAGACCTTCGACTTCTGCCACATCGCAAGCACGCCGATCAGGAATGCGAGGACCGCCTCGGTCATCCAGGTCGCGAGCCAGAAAAGGGGCTCGGTCTGCGTTTCGGCGATCACTCCGGCGCCGATCGCGGTAACGCCCATCAGCGCTCCGGCGTAGCCGGGAACAGCGGTGAACTCGCGCGACCTCTGCATAGCGTCGCGTATGTATTCGAGGTTGTCGGCGGCCCTTCCATGCAGGCTGGGCGTCTGCTCTTTTTCCTTTCGAGCGGTCTCCTGTTTCATCGGATTTAGAGAATAGGCAAAGTATTCGGACTTGTCAAGTACTTTGTGTTGCAAAGTTGATAAGATTAGCAAGGTCGGGGTTACGGCTTTTTGGGGGTTGGCCTGGCGGTTCTTGGCGGCTTGGCGGGAGTTCTTGATCCCAATCAAACTCGCCTGTTACTTGGAGGAAGAAGATCTACCGCAAAGTCGCGAAGGCGCAAAACAACGCAAAGAAGATTCGTCCTTGCTTCCTGTTGTTTTGCGGATTTTTGCGGCTTGGCGTCTTTGCATCAGTTGCCCCTAGCTTCAGCGGGGGGATATTGAACGGTCAGAAGAGTTCCTGGGGCTTAAGCTCCGAATTCGCCGGCTAAAGCCGGCCAAAGTGTCGTGGATGTTACTTATCCCCCCGCTGAAGCGGGGGGCAACTCATATCGTTAAGCAGTCTGACTGATCCGCTCCTCAATGTACGGCTTCGCCTTCTCAGCCTCGAGATCCGGAAGGAACATATAGTTCCCCACAAGGAGCAGGCCCGCGAGGATTCCGATCGCGAACCGCGCCGGGTATCTCGCAGTGCGAAGGACGGCGAAAAGGATCAGAACAACTGCGATCGACGGGACCGCTATCAGCCATGGGCTTGAGAATCCGAACCACTCCACCGAATTAGGCACGAACGAGAGTTGTTCGAAGACAAGGGGCTGCCAGAAGGAATTGTGCGGGTAATCGAGTGCGGCCGGCGCGAACGGATATGAGAGAAGCGGGATCGCACAGAATAGAAGCGAAAGAGTGAAAAAGAACCCGCGCCAAAGGCTCGAGTAATCGTCCGATTCACCGTCAAACAGCGGATCGAGGAACATCGGAAGCACGATGGCGAAGGTCGATGCCGGGACCGCGAAGCCCGCGTCCGGATCGCGCCAGAATACGGAAAGCACCAATGCGAGCACGATCAAGGAGTACTTGACCCCGAAACGAAGAGATCCGCCCGTCTTCGTGGTGAAAACGGCAAAGACCGAGAAAAGAAGTACCGGGGCGTAGAAGAAGAGTCCCTTGGAAGGGCTGAACCACATTTCGAAGAACGTGTACAGAACCGGCAGCCTGAGGCTTTCCAAAGGCACGACCGCAAGCACGGAACCGAAGAGCCACCAGGAATACAACGCAAGCGCCGCGGCGAACGGAATTATCCCGGCGAGATAGTACGCGATACGGGTCCATACCTCCCTCCCGCCCGTGAAAAGCAGCCCTACGAGAAAGACCGAGATCGGAAGCAAGGCCTGCAGGTCGCACAGAAGGCAAAATCCCAGGAACAGCCCGGCAGTGAAACACCTGCCCGGCATCACCCGTTCGAAATCGAAGATGACACGGAACGCGAGATAGACAAGGACCGCGACAAAGACGACCGGCGAGTATATAAGGCTGAGCGGGAACAGGGGCGTCGCGAAAAGGAGCACACCCAAAGAGAACGCGTCGACCTCGCTGCTGAACAGCCAGATACCGAGAAAGAGGATGGGACACGAAGCGAGGAGAAACCGGAGGACAAACCAGCCGGGTCTCAGATTGTCGTCGTCCGCCTCTCCCAGAACGATCCTCGTCAGCGCATACAAAGGAGCGGAAACGATCGTGAATCCGGGCGGACGGTCGGGATAGACTCGGTCGCCGACCCTTTTTACATCGGTGAATTTCTCGCCGCGTTCCTTTTCGAAACGCGATATGTCGAATGTGGTCTGTTCGACAAGCGACGCGGCTGCGGCGCGGTTGATCAGGTCCCGTTCCGAGCCCGGGCCCTGAAAGAGCGGCATCAGGAAGACCGAGAGAAGAAAATAGATGACAAGCAGGAGTAGCCCGCTACTTCCGTGGTTCACCGGCCTCCTTTGCCTTTAGTTCCCCGAGGTTCGGCACCGGTTCGGCGCCGGGATCGACGATCGAATAGGTAAGACGGTCGCCGTCCATTTTGAAAGAACCGTTGGTCCAGCGATATCTCGTCCGTGTGAAGTGTGTCGGACAGCAAAGCTGGACCTCGTCGCCCGTGATCTTCAATGTCTCCATCTCGCCGAAGATGTAGCGGTCCTGGCCGAACAGCTCGATGACGACCGCGCCGTCTTCCGGATAGATCTTCTTCAGGCCTCCGTCCGCACGGTCTCCGGTCCGGAAGTACCAAAGTAGTTCCGGCTTGTCGTCTTTCCACTCAAAGACATAGACAAGGTGCGGAAGCGCTGACCCGCCGGTGCCTATCTTGAGGATCACGAACGCTTCGTCCTTACCGTCGCCGGTCGCGTCGAAGTATTTGGTCGTGAGGTATTCCATCCCGATGCGCTCCTCGGTGGTCCGCCGGAATCCGTTCTGAAGGACAAGGTCGCCTTCGGCTTCCTGCCATCCTCTTGGCAGCGGATAGGTGTGATCTTTGAAATTGTACGAACCGATCAGCGAATCGGAGTCCGCGTTCTCGGGCTCAAGAAGTTCGACCTGCGCGGCCGGGAGTTCCGGCGAGGGCTCGTTCTCGGGCACCACCACAGGTGCGTTCTTGGCCGTCTCCGCCTCGCTCAGGCCGCACGACACCAAAGCCATCGCGAGCGCGAAGATGGTCCCGAACTTCAGGCCCCTTGCACGTCTGAGTCTTTTGGTCCTCATTTCCGAGCTTCTTTGAAAGGATTTGCCGGGCGCGAATACTGCCCGGCGACTGTCAGAAAGTCGCTAGTCCCGCGTAAGGCTTCTGTATTTGATCCTGTGGGGTTGATCAGCCTCGTGACCGAGCCGGGCCTTGCGGTCCGCCTCGTACTGCGAAAAGTTTCCGTCAAAATATACCACATTCGAGTTTCCTTCGAAGGCGAGGATATGGGTCGCGATCCTGTCCAGGAACCATCGGTCGTGGCTGATAACGACCGCGCAGCCGCCGAAGTTCTCGAGCGCTTCCTCGAGCGCGCGCATCGTGTTCACGTCCAGATCGTTGGTGGGCTCGTCGAGAAGGATCACGTTAGCGCCGCTCTTCAGCATCTTCGCGAGGTGCACGCGGTTCCTTTCGCCGCCTGAAAGCGAACCGACCCTTTTCTGCTGATCGCTTCCGGAAAAGTTGAACCGCGCGACATATGCACGCGAGTTCACTTCCCTGTTGCCGAGCCTCACGATATCGGCGCCCTCGGAGACCTCTTCCCAGATCGACTTGTCAGCGGCGAGCGCGTCGCGCGACTGGTCCACGTAAGCGAGCTTGACGGTCTCGCCGACGCGGAACGAACCCGAATCGGGCTCTTCCTGGCCGGTGATCAGACGGAACAACGTCGTTTTTCCGGCGCCGTTCGGACCGATCACGCCTACGATCCCGCCGGGCGGAAGGCTGAAGCTCAGGTTCTCGAACAGGAGTTTGTCGCCGTAGCCCTTTGAAACGCCGTTCGCCTCGATGACGAGATCGCCCAGACGGTCTCCGGGCGGAATGAAGATCTCGAGGTCCTCCGAACGCTTCTCCGTGTCCTGCTTCAAAAGATCCTCGTAGTGGTTGATCCTCGCCTTCGATTTTGCGTGCCGCCCTTTCGGCGTCATACGGATCCACTCAAGCTCGCGCTCGAGCGTCTTCTGGCGCCTTTTCTCGGCCTTTTCCTCGTTGGCAAGCCGTTTCTGTTTCTGCTCAAGCCAGGAGGAATAGTTGCCCTTCCAGGGAATGCCCTCGCCGCGGTCGAGCTCGAGGATCCAGCCCGCGACGTTGTCGAGGAAATAGCGGTCGTGAGTGACGGCAATGACAGTGCCCTCGTATTTCTGCAGATGCTGTTCGAGCCAGGCGACCGTTTCGGCGTCGAGATGGTTGGTCGGTTCGTCGAGAAGCAGTATGTCCGGCTTCTTGAGAAGGAGTCGGCAGAGCGCGACTCGGCGCTTCTCGCCTCCTGAAAGGTTCTCCACAAGAGTGTCCCCCGGAGGGCATCGAAGCGCGTCCATCGCCATCTCGAGCCTGCTCTCAAGGTCCCACGCGTTCGCGGCGTCGAGCTTGTTCTGGACCTCGCCCTGACGCTCGAGAAGCGCGTTCATCTCGTTGTCGGTCATCTCTTCGGCGAATTTCAGATTGATCTCGTTGAACTCCGCGAGAAGATCGACCGTTTCCTGCGCGCCTTCTTCAACGATCTGCTTTACCGTCTTTGAATCGTCGAGCTTCGGTTCCTGCTCGAGATAGCCGACGGTGTATCCCTCGGAGAAAACGACCTCGCCGTTTATCTCCTTGTCGACACCGGCGATGATCCTCAGCAGCGACGATTTGCCGGCGCCGTTGAGGCCCAGGACGCCGATCTTGGCGCCGTAAAAGAACGAAAGGTATATGTCTTTGAGTACAGGTTTCTTGTCGTAGAACTTGGAAACCTTGACCATCGAGAAGATGATCTTGTTTGGTTCGGTCATTGTGTTGGTAAATCGTTAATCGTGAAGTAGTGAATCGTAAATCGTGAATCGTGATCAGTTCCCGGAGCGCATCGACCGGCCCGTAAAGGTAGAACCACAGAGTTCACGGAGAGCACAGAGTTTGAGAAGATTCGATTCGTGGAATTCCTAAAAAAGCTCTGTGATCTCCGTGCCCTCAGTGGTGATCTCCGATTTGTGTTCAGTCTTGAATGATCGTCTCGCGCACCGCCAGTTCCTTTATCCTGTCTTTCCGGACCTCGAACCCGATCCCCGGACCCTCCGGCGGCGTGATGAACCCGTCCGATGAAACCTCTACCTCAGGCTCGATTATGTCCTCGTGCCAGTAGCGCTTGCTCGCCGAGACGTCGCCGGGAAGCGAGAACCCTTCCCGCGTCGAAAGTGCGATGTTGTGCGCCCGACCGATCCCGGATTCGAGCATCCCGCCGCACCAGACGGGGATTCCCGCCAAGCGGCAGGACTTTTCCACTTCTCCCGCCTTCAGGTGACCGCCGACGCGGCCCAGCTTCACGTTGACTATCCGACACGCACCGAGCTCGATCGCCTTTCGGGCATCGTCGGGAGAATGGATCGATTCGTCGAGGCAGACCGGCGTTTCGATCGCCTTCTGAAGCTTCGCGTGGTCGACGATATCATCGTGCCTCAAGGGCTGTTCGTACATCATCAACCCGAACCCGTCCATCGTCCGGAAAAGATCGATGTCGTCCAGAGTGAACGCGGAATTCGCGTCTCCCATCAGGGGGATGTCGCCGAACTTCTCCCGGACCCGGCGTATCACGTCCACGTCCCAGCCCGGCGCGATCTTGATCTTTATCCGCCGATATCCCGATTCGAGCTCGGTCGAGATCTTATCGAACAGCTGTTCGACCGAGTCCTGGATCCCTATCGAAACGCCGCAGGCGATCTTCTCACGCGTGCCGCCGAGATGTTTCCATAGAGGAATTCCCAGCTTCTTCGCCTCAAGGTCCCAGACCGCCGTCTCAATTGCCGCCTTCGACATGCGGTTCCCGCGGACGTTCTCCATCGCGGGCCATATGTCCGAGGCGGAGTCGAAATCCTTTCCGACGATCATCGGCGCGAGAACCTTCTCGATCGTGACCCAGCACGAATCGGTCCATTCTTCAGAATAGTTCGGCAGCTCGCCGCACGTGCATTCGCCCCAGCCTCCGGCGCCGTCCTCGTCCTCGACACGCACGAGGATGATCCGCCGCTCGTACGTCCTTCCGAAACTTGTTTCGAAAAACTGTACGAGAGGAAGCTTGATCTCGGTCAGCTCTATTCGTCTGATCTTCACTTGCGGAGTCCTGTGGGGGCGCAGGAAACGGGAAATGATTTACGGTAATTGTAATCGAAGGGATTTTCAACCGGGCCGGAGCGAACTTCAGTTTGCGCCGAGGTACCGCGAATTTCAGTTTGCGCCGCGCGAACGCGCGGAAGAATGCGGGCGGGGACGCCCGCGGTCCGGCGTGGTACCGCAAACTGAAGTTCGCGTTACCTCAGTGCTGAAGCTTGTCGTACCTCTTGCCCTTCTTGCCCCGAAACTATAACCTGTTACAAATCAAATATTTAACAAGGAGGGCGTTTTGTACTTACTTCAGTCGGCAATTTCCGAGGCCGCTTCTGCAACCGAAAAGGCCCAGCAGACCGTGATCGACATGGTCACAGGATTCTGGGCACAGGCACCGTATATCGCGATCGGCCTGGTCGTTTTCGTTTTATTCCTACTCGCGGCGTCGGTGGTCAAGCGCATTATCAAAGCTTCCGTAACGCGGGCCAGATACGACTCGATGATCGCTTCGCTTCTCGGCCGCATCGGTTACTATGCGACCGCGATCGCAGGGTTTTTCGTGGCGGCCGTCGTCGTCTTTCCGGGAATGTCGCCCGGCGATCTTCTGACAGGCCTCGGTATCGGCTCGGTCGCGCTCGGATTCGCGTTCAAGGATGTCCTGCAGAATCTGTTCGCGGGATTCTTGATACTGCTCTACAGGCCGTTCCGGATCGGCGATCTGATCAAGATCAACGATTTCAAAGGGATCGTGGAAGAGATAAGCGTGCGCGCGACGAAGCTCAAAACGCTTGATTCCGAGCGCGTCGTGGTCCCGAACGCGGAGCTGTATATGAACTCCGTGCTCGTCTACACGGCGTTCGAGAACCGCAGGACGAAGGTCGCCGTCGGCATCGGTTACGGCGACGATCCGGACAACGCACGGTCCGTGATCCTTAAGACGCTCGAGAAACTCGACGTTATCCTGAAGGACCCGCCTCCGAACGTGAGGTTTACGGAATTCGGCGATTCCTCCGTGAACCTCGAGGTGCTGTTCTGGACGGCGTCCGACCAGTCGTCCACGAACAACGCTGTCGACAAGGTCGTCGCGTCGGTCAAGAACAGGCTTGATGAAGAGGGGATCGAGATGCCGTTCCCGCAAAGAGTCGTGGAATTGAAGGGCGACGGAGCCTCGTAAAGCGCGGCGGTCAGGAAGTTCGCTCGGCGATGTTCACGTAGCCCGCGTCGCCCGCAGCCAGCCTCGTGTTCAGGCTGTGGGCGATCATTCGGGCGCGCTCTTTTGCGCTCTCGGCGATCTCTCCCTCGAAGAGTTCATCTACCGCCTCGCTGAATAGCTCGACCCAGCGGCGGAAGTGATCGAGCGTGATCGGGTTCTTTTCGTTGAGCTTGAAATGGACCGCCAGCGGGTTACCGAAATACACGCGGCTTCCGAACAGGACCTTGTCCCAGAAATCGGTGAAGACGGGAATGTGGCTTTCGAGATCGAGATCGGTGAAATGATGCCCGATCATCGGGTCCTCGATCGCGACGGAATAGAACCGGCGCAGCAGCCGGGCTATGTCTTCCCTGTTTTCGATATCTTTCATTCCAGTCAATTGCCGAACCGCTAATTCAAGCAGTTTTTCAACGCGAAGGTCGCCAAGATATGATCGGATCGCTTCACTGCAATGTGAGGACTTTCGAGTTAACTTTCACTATGAGGGAAGCACGAAGCAGTCAGAGCCTCTTGGCGCCCTTGGCGACCTTTGCGTTTAACCCTCCGATCATTCCGTCGAAACCTCGTCCTCGCCGTGCAATGCAGCGTTGACAGTGTGCCAGCTCAGCGACGCGCATTTCACGCGTGCGGGGAATTCGAGCACCCCCGCGAAGATCCTCAGTTTGCCCAAGTGATGTTCCCCGGCTTCCGGATCGAGCTGTCCCGTGACCATCTTGTGGAACTCGTCGAACAAAATCTCGGCTTCCGCCTTGCTCTTGCCCTTCAGCGCCTGGGTCATCATCGATGCCGAGGCCTTCGAGATCGCGCAACCCGACCCGACGAACGATACGTCCTTCACGAGGTCACCCTCGAGATCTACGAACACACGGATTTGATCGCCGCACAGAGGATTGTTCCCGTCGGCGTGCCGGTCCGCGTTCTCGATCTCGCGGAAATTCCGAGGGTTCTTGTTGTGGTCCAGGATCACTTCCTGGTACAGCTCGCTTAGTTCTGACATTTTTCTGCATTCACCACAGAGCGCACAGAGGGCACGGAGAAACTAAGAACGCCGGAAATCGGCAAGACCCCGATTCGAATCTCCGTGCTCTCTGTGTGCTCTGTGGTTAGTTCTCACTCGGGGCGGTAAAGACCTCGTCCTCGATATTCCCCGTGTTTCTGATCCCCGCCGGCTCGAAAAGCATCACCTCGACCTCTTCATCAGCGACCGGCCTGTGCTCGACGCCTTTCGGGACGACGATGAACTCGCCCTCGTTCAGCTCGACAGTCCGGTCGCGGAACTCGAGACGAAAGCTCCCTTTCAGCGCTAGGAACATCTCGTCCTCGTTCTCGTGATGATGCCAGGGAAACTCGCCCTTGAACTTCACGAGCTTAACTTCCTGGCCGTTGAGCTCCGCCGCCACCTTCGGCCGCCAATACTCGCCGATCTGCGACAACTGTTCCGATAAAGATACTTTGTTCATGATCAAACGTTCGCGGTGTGCGGCATCCTACAGTGCGTCCCTAAAATACCCTTCAAGCGAAGCCGAAAGCCTGCCGTATTCTGCGAAAAGGTCCGTTCCGTGGGCGGAACCTGATGTAACCTGTATCACCCTGGTCGCGCTACCGGAGTCACCTCCAGGCATCGTTCCAAGCTTACCCACTGTGTAAGCAGATTCCTCATCACCCGTGGCTGCGATGATGTATAGAGCCCTCCCGCCATAGTTTTTGGCGGGTTCTTCAATTGGCATCGACCCGAAGTAGTTCATTCCCGGAGAAAGCAATGCCAACGCTTTGACCTCTGGATGCTCAGCAGCGTACATGATTGCGAGACTGCTTCCATACGAGGCGCCCGCAATACCGACCCGTTCAGGATCAACATTCTTCTGCTTTTGAAGCAGTTTGAACGCCTTGTCAACGTCACCGAGCATCAATTGAACCGACTCGTTGTTCGCATTCGGGGCAAGCTGACGACCGTCGCTTGTCGTCACCGAGTCGCCAAATCCACGACCGTCGATCGAAAGCACGCCGATCCCTTTCGATTGCAGACGCCTTGCAAACTCATCCCACGAACTCCGGTCGCTTTGCCACTGGTGCAAAAGAAGGACGGCAGGTGAATTCGGAGCAGGTGCAGGATAAAAACTGCCGACGATCACAGCGCGGCCGCCGGATTCCAATCTCACCTCTTCAGCCGATTCAGTGTTCGGAAGCAGGCTGGACGGGCTAAAGCCGCCGTTCGAACAGCCGGCACCGGCCAGCAGGAGCATTCCGATGAATCCCAAAAGGGACCTTCCAATGATCATTTTTCCACCTCAACGTAGCGGACCGGCCTTCATCGCGCAAGGTTGTCTGACCGGTTGGTCGGTTTGAATGCATTTTATTCTTGGAAAACTGCTTTTTCAGCCCCTCTTTGGCCCAGGATGAGAGAATTAAACGCAGAAGTTGAAGGGTTTCAACGAGATGCCTGGCAGGCAGGATCGCAGTGAAACAATTTTCAAAGCTAGATCTTCACCCTGTTGCTGTTTTCCCTCACGAGAACACCTCGATCACCTTCTTGACCGAATCGGCCAGCGCATCGATCTCTTCTTTCGTGTTGTAGAATGCGAGGCTCGCGCGTGCCGTCGCCGGCACGTCGTAAAACTGCATTACCGGCTGCGCGCAGTGATGGCCCGCGCGGATCGCGATGCCTTCCTGGTCCAGGATCGTGCCGATGTCGTGCGGATGGATGTCGGCGACCGTGAACGAAACAACGGAAGTCTTCTCCCTCGCGGTCCCGATCAGCCTTACGCCCTCGATCGCCCCGAGCCTCTCCGCTGCATACGAAAGAAGCTCGTGCTCGTATTCGAAAGCGGCGTCGAGGTCGATCGAGTTCAGGTAATCGATCGCGGCTCCGAGGCCTATCTGCGAGGCGATCGCCGGCGTGCCGGCCTCGAACTTCTCAGGCAGTCCGGCGTAGGTCGTTTTCTCGAACGTGACCGTCTTGATCATCGATCCGCCGCCCTGGTAAGGGTCCATCTTCTCCAGCCATTCCTTCTTCCCGTAGATCACACCGCTGCCGGTCGGACCGAACATCTTGTGGCCCGAGAAGGCGTAGAAGTCGGCGTCGAGATCGCGAACGTCGACCCGCATGTGCGGGACCGCCTGGGCTCCGTCAATGCAGACCGGGATCCCGAACTTGTGCGCAGTCTCGATCATTTCCTTCGCCGGATTGATCGTGCCGAGCGCGTTCGAGATGTGCGAGAAAGCGACCATCTTCGTCTTCTCGTTCAAGAGGTTCTCGTACTCGTCGAGGACAAGCTCGCCGGCCTCGTTCATCGGGATCACCCGGATCTTCGCGCCGCGCTCTTCCGCGATCATCTGCCACGGGACGATGTTCGAATGGTGCTCCATCTGCGAAATGACGATCTCGTCGCCTTCGTTGATGAACTTCCTTCCGTATCCCGCCGCGACCAGATTGATGCCTTCCGTGCAGCCCCGGACGAAGATGCACTCCTTCGCCTCGCCGGCGTTGATGAACTTCCGCACCTTTTCACGTGCGGCCTCGTAAGCTCCGGTCGCCTTCTGGCTCAGGTAATGCACGCCGCGGTGGACATTGGAATGTTCCTTTTTCAGGTATTCCGAACCGCGCTCTATCACGATATTCGGCACCTGCGCCGAGGCGGCATTATCCATGTACCGCAAAGGCTTCCCGTTAACGGTCTGGGACAGGACGGGAAAATCGGATCTTACTTTTTGAAAATCAAAGGAACTCATATTTAATTTAGATACCACCACGGAGAACACAGAGGGCACAGAGAGACTGATTTCGGCGAGTATCCGCGAGGAAATGTTCACGCCTACTCGTTAGTTAGCCATTCGTTTGATCCCGTTCTTCATGAATCTCATATTGAAATTCAGTAGCAGACCGACTCTCTTCTCGCTCAGTTTCAGATAAGACAGCAGCTGAGCTTCGTGAATCGGAAGAAGTTTCTCAACGGACTTCAACTCCACGATTACTTCATCCTCGACAAGAAGATCGATCCGGTAACCGGCCTCTATTAACTCGCCGTCAAAATTGACAGGAAGCGCTACCTGTCTTCTGACTTTCAAATTGCGTTTGGCAAGTTCTCTCACCAGACAAACTTCATAGGTGCTTTCCAGTAAACCCGGCCCCAGTACGCTGTGGACCTTGATGGCCGCGTCCACAATTTTTCCTGTGATCTCGTTGATTTCCATCGAATACTACTCCTTGCCTGTACTGCAGTATTCGACCTTCTTCTACCTTGGCATCCCACATTGCCGCTTTCGACAGTTCCGTTCGACCTTCGACTAGAGGGCTTCCTCTTTACCTCCGTGTCCTCTGTGCTCTCTGTGGTGAAAGCCGATTCAAAACTCTGTGTTCTCCGTGCTCTCCGTGGTGAACCTGACTTAAGCATCGAGCCGAGCATGTAGGCGATTCAGCACCGCCTCGTCCAGCGCTTTCTTGATCGACGCCACCTTGATCTTGTTGATCACCTCTTCCGCGAAGCCGTAGGTCAGAAGGTTCCTCGCAAGGTCTTCGTTCAGGCCTCGGCTCAGGAGATAGAAGAGTTCCTCTTCCTCGAGCTGGCCGACCGTCGCTCCGTGGGCGCATTTCACGTCGTCGTTGAAGATCTCCAGCTGCGGTTTCGTATCCACCCTCGCGTCGTTCGATAGCAGAAGGTTCTTGTTCTGCTGGTAAGCGTCCGTTCCCCTCGCCTTCTCGTGCACGAACACCTTCCCGTTAAAGACCGCTCGCGATTTTCCGTCGAGAATGCCCTTGTAGGTCTGGTGCGAGACGCAGTTCGGGATGCGATGGTCGATCCTCGAATGCGTGTCCGTGTGCTGGTCCTCGTCGACCAGGTACAGCCCGTCGATCCAGCCTTCCGCGCCTTCCGCATTGAATCCCATCCCGAGGTCGTGCCGCGAGAGCTTCCCTCCGAGATGAATGTTCGTGTTGTCGTACACGCTTCCGCGGCCGAGCTCCGTCTGGGACGTGACTATGTGAAATGCCGCGTGGCTTTCCCGCTGGACGCGCGTGTGGACCAGCCTCGCCTCGTCGGCGAGCCTGATCTCGACAACCGCGTTCGTGAGGTACGCCTCCTCTTCCACTCGAAGGTAGTGCTCGACGAGCTCCGCTTCGCTTCCCGTATCGCCGACGTAGAGGATCCTCGGGAATCCCGCGGACTCGGACAGGCCGATGAAGACCAGATTGACCGCTTCTTCGACCTTTGAGTTCTTCTCGGCGCTCAGAAAGATCCCTTCTCCGGTGAATGCGGTGTTCAGCGCCGTGAACCCGTTCTTTCGAGGATCGGCGATCTTCGAGAAGTTCTCGCGGAACGCTTCGTCATCGTAGGCCTCGCTGAAATGCAGCGCGGTGATCCCTTCCGGGAGCACGCTTATGTCCCCGCAAAAAACGCCGTCGACGAAGACGATCCTGTTCCCGCCTCCGATCTCGTCGAAGATGTCGCGTTCCAGATCGACAAGACCCGCGTCCACAATTCCCGACGCTGTCGTCCAGTCCGCCTTCGCGATCGCCGCCACGTTCGTGTACTTCCACTCCTCGTCGCGCACCGTCGGAAATCCCTGTTCGACGAAATCCGCGAACGCCTCGCGGCGGATCTCCTTCACCCAATCCGGCTGATCCGACGCCGAGATGCTCTTCTCGAACTCGGCATTGAAAGCCGTTTCCTTGCCCGCACTTGTACTCATCGCTGTTGCTGTATTCACTCTCAAAACTTCAGATCCAACGCCGGACCTTCTTTCTGTATTTCTCAAATTCTTCGCCGTGGAGCTTTTGCATATGCTCCTCTTCAAGCCTCACCTGCACCTGCATCAGCACGTCGCCCAGCCCAAACGCCAGAAGCGTCAGCGCGTTCGGCGTTACAAGGAAAAGGCCTAGCAGAAGCACCCGCATCCCGAGAAATATCGGATTGCGCGAGACCGAAAACAGGCCCTTGCTCACGAGATCCGTCTTTACGTCCTCGTCGATCCCTATCCGCCACGAGCGGCCCATCTGGATCTGTGCGATGCTGACCCACGCCAGCGCCGCGAACAGAAGCACGAGCCCGGTCGTCTGCACCCACCAGGCGTGAAGCCATTCGATCGGGCCGATGTACGGATAGGCCGCCGGAACCGCCGAGTAGATCGCGGTCGCGAAGATAACGAGGAACGAAACGAGCCTGAAGAACAGCCCGATCAGATCGTGCGCGCTTTCCGTGCTTCCGAGCTTGTAGGGATTGATCCCGGTCTCTTTCCAGAAGAGGTATGACCTTCCGGCCATCGCTACCACAAAGAAAAGCACGAGGTAGACCGGAAGCAGGATCCTTGCAGCGGTCTCGAATTCCATCCGAAGCCGCCCTCCTACTGCGCCGCAGCGCGCACCCAGTCGTAGCCTTTCTCTTCTAGCTCGAGCGCCAGTTCCTTGCCGCCTTCCTTGACGATCTTTCCGCCGGCGAGCACGTGGACGAAGTCCGGGACGATGTAGTTGAGAAGCCTCTGGTAATGCGTCACAAGGACGATCGCGTTCTCTTCGCTCTTGAGCTGGTTCACGCCTTCCGCGACGATCCTGAGCGCGTCGATGTCGAGGCCAGAGTCGGTCTCGTCGAGAAGCGCGAGCTTCGGATCGAGGACCGCCATCTGGAGGATCTCGTTGCGTTTCTTCTCTCCGCCCGAAAATCCCTCGTTGACCGACCTCTTGAAGAACTCGGGATCCATCTCGACCAGCTTCGCCTTCTCCTTGAGAAGGTCATTGAATTCGAGCGGATCGAGTTCCTCCCCGCCGAGATGCTTCATCTTCTCGTTGTAAGCGAGCCGAAGAAACTGCGAGTTCGAAACTCCGGGAACCTCGACCGGGTACTGGAACGCCATAAACACGCCTTCGCGGGCGCGCTCGTCCGGATCGAGCTCAAGAAGGTCCTTTCCTTCGTAGAGGATCTCGCCCTTGACGACCTCGTACGAGGGATGCCCCGCGAGCACCTTCGCCAGCGTCGATTTCCCGGAACCGTTCGGTCCCATAATGGCGTGAACCTCGCCTTTGTCTATCTTCAGGTTCAGCCCTTTCAATATGTTCTTGCCGTCGATCGCGACATACAAGTCTTTTATTTCCAATAACATTGTCTTAAACGACCCCTTGTCTTTATTCGCTATGCGTCAACGCTTCTGGTCCAGCGAATGAATCCGCGCAGGTGCATCAGGAAGAAGATCGAACTCCCGATGATCACCGCGATGCTGTGCGTCAGAAAACCGAATGTGACCCAGCTGAGACTCGCGATCATGAACAGCGCGAACCCGATCTTGTTCTTGTTGCCGAGCAGGTAAACTCCCAAAAGCCCGCAGGACGTCGCCAGCCAGTCGATACCGTAGAAATTGAACGCGGTCGAAATCGTCTCGTAAAGAGTCTCCAATCACTTGTCCTCGCTTAACTTGCTTCTGCCGGGGCCTCGGCGATCGCCTCGACCTCGATCAGAAAAGGTTCTCTGAAATTCCCTACCGGGATGATCGCCCTCGCGGGTCTTCTGTGGTCAAAGACCTTCTCGTAAACCTCGTTGACCGCGCCCCACAGACCCTCGTCCGAAACGAAGATCGTTACCTTTACGACCCTGTCCAGGCTGCTTCCGGCCGCTTCGAGCACGAGCTCGAGATTGCGGATGCAGCGCTCGGTCTGTTCCTCGATCGATCCGCCGATCGGTTCCCCGGTCTCGGGCTCGACCGCGAGCTGGCCCGATACGAAGACGAATCCGTTCGAGACAACGGCCGGCGAATAATGGCCGACCGGCTCGTGGAAGTGGTCAGGCTTGATGAGTTTCATATCAATGAACTACCGCAGAGGTCGCTGAGGACGCAGAGGTTCTTAAGTCAACGAATATCCTTCCTACTTCCCAGCGATCTCCACGTTCTTTGCCGTTAGTTTTCAGCTTTTTCCTCAGCCTGGCTAAAATCGATCAACATTGGTTCGGAAGTCATGATTAAATGGTTGAATCTCCCTTCCTTGTCATTTTCAACCAATACGATCCCGTAGTTCTTCCACCGTTTTCTTAGCTTGCGAATCAAATCTGGCTTGAAATACTCAACATTCCAAGGATTGAGTTCATACGAGATTCGCAACCAGAGTTTCGAAGGGAAGGCCCGCATTTCCTTCCACGTCTTATGCTCCGGAATCCGCGTATGTTCTTCTGCCTCGAAAGAAATCCTAAACTCATCTTTGAATTTCCACGAATCATCAGGTTGAAGAGTTTTCGTTAGTCCGTCCGGCGGGGATTTGGTATCAAGCTCCTCGGCCATCCGCTTATAAGAAGGACTGCCCATTACTGATTGCCAATAACCGTCGCCAAAGATCACTTCTTTGTCGTCGCTATTCTTGAAAAGTGACCAACCGCCAAGCCAATAGCCGTCAGGGAATTCGTTGGTAAACAGAATGATCGGTTTGGTTCCTTCGTTCTTAAACTCTACATCCAGACTAACATCGAAGGAGACCGAATCTTTCTGATGAGCGACCCGCAAATCAATCACAGTTCCACGAATAACCAAGCCGCAACTCTCATCCTCGCATTGAGCAAAACCCAACTGAGCGAAACAGATCATTAAGAAAGCGACCGCTAACACGCCTTTCATGGATTTGCCCCAAATCACCATTCCGTCAGGCTCTATGCCGAGCTGGCTCTGTGTGTTTTCTTGTCGTTCACGTACGTCTGCCGCCGCAATGCGGCGCAATGGTCTGTTCGCCACCTAACCCCGGGCTGCGCCTTCGGCTTGCCCGGGGCTAGTATCTGCCGTCCGCTCCGCGGACTTTGATCCATCCGACCGCCGCCTGAGTTTAGGGTCGCCGCTGATCAATCTTCACGAAGATAAAGCGATTCAAAACCTGTTTCGCCCTTCAAAAATCTCCGCGTTCTCTGCGTTCTCCGCGGTTCAAGATCGGTTCGCGCCGTTCGGCGCGATGCACGCGGGACGCGTGCGCTCCGTTAGCCGACAGAGCCTTCCAGTTTCAGACCCAAGAGCTTCTGCGCTTCTACCGCGTACTCCATCGGAAGTTCGCGGAAGACCTCCTTGCAGAAGCCGTTGATGATCAGCGAGATAGCGTCCTCTTCCGAAAGCCCGCGCTGCTGCAGATAGAACAACTGCTCCTCGCTTATCTTCGAGGTCGTCGCCTCGTGCTCGACACGAGCCGTGTTGTTCATCACCTCGATGTACGGGAACGTGTTCGCCTCGCACGCGTCGCCGATCAGCATCGAGTCGCACTGCGTGTAGTTCCGCGCGCCTTCCGCCTTGGGCATCACCTTCACCAGGCCGCGGTAGCTGTTGTTCGAATTGCCCGCGGAAATGCCCTTCGAAATGATGGTCGACCGCGTGTTCTTACCCAGATGGATCATCTTCGTGCCCGTGTCAGCGACCTGCCGGTTGTTCGTAAGCGCGACCGAATAGAACTCGCCGATCGAGTTGTCGCCCTGCAGGATCACCGAAGGATATTTCCAGGTGATCGCCGAGCCGGTCTCGACCTGCGTCCAGGAGATCTTCGAGTTCACGCCGCGTGCCGCGCCGCGCTTTGTCACGAAGTTGTAAATCCCGCCCTTGCCGGTCTCGTCGCCCGCGTACCAGTTCTGGACGGTCGAGTATTTGATCTCCGCATCGTCGAGCGCGACGAGCTCGACCACCGCCGCGTGCAGCTGGTTCGTGTCGAAACTCGGAGCTGTACAACCTTCATTATATGCGACGTAAGCACCTTCTTCTGCAACAATTAGCGTTCTTTCGAACTGCCCGGATTCCTGGGTGTTGATCCTGAAATAAGTCGACAATTCCATCGGACAGCGTACGCCCTTCGGCACGAAGACGAACGAGCCGTCGGAGAAGACCGCCGAGTTGAGCGATGCGTAGAAGTTGTCAGACGTCGGTACGACCGAGCCGAGATACTTCTTCACGATCTCGGGATACTCGAGGACGGCCTCGCTAAACGAGCAGAATATGACGCCGGCTTCCTTCAGCTTCTTTTTGAAGGTGGTAGCGACCGAAACGGAGTCAAACACCGCGTCGACGGCGACGTTGGCAAGCATCTTTTGTTCGGAAAGAGGGATGCCTAGCTTTTCGAACGTGTCGAGCAGTTCCGGATCGACCTCGTCAAGGCTCTTCTTCTTTTCTTTTTCCTTGGGGGCCGCATAATAGGTGATGTCCTGAAAATCGACCTTCGGATAGTCGAAGTTCGCCCAGTAATCGGGTTCCGCCATCTTCAGCCAGTGGCGGTAAGCCTTCAGGCGGAATTCGAGAAGCCACTCCGGTTCCTTTTTGATCTCGGAGATCAGACGGATCGTGTCCTCGGAGAGTCCCTTCGGGATCATCTCCGTTTCGATCTCGGTCTTGAACCCGTATTTATATTCCCTGTTCTTTAGTAGTTCCTGTGCAGAGCTCATATCAATTGCCAATGTTCAACGATCAACGACCAACGGGTGAGCGGTGAGCTGTTTAGCCCCCGCACTTGTGCGGGGGACCGTGAGCGGTGAGCGGTGAGCGGTGAGCGGTGAGCGGTGAGCGGTGAGCGGTGAGCGGTGAGCGGTGAGCGGTGAGCGGTGAGCGGTGAGCGGTGAGCGGTGAGCGGTGAGCGGTGAGCGGTGAGCGGTGAAGCAAGATACCACGCGTTAC
>JAGFIQ010000152.1 GCA_024103495.1 Aridibacter famidurans | reverse complement strand
GCCACATCGGTCGCTACGAGTGTCCCGTCAAGCGCGCGCATAATCTAGTCAGCTGTGAGCTGTGAGCTGTGAGCTGTGAGCTGTGAGCTGTGAGCTGTGAGCTGTGAGGTGTGAGCTGTGAGCTGTGAGCTGTGAGCTGTGAGCTGTGAGCTGTGAGCTGTGAGCTGTGAGCTGTGAGCTGTGAGCGATTCTCGTAATGCCCTCAGTGATGTCAAGTGCTCTCATGCTTACTGCTTTTCATAGGCGGGCAAGCCCGCCCCTAAACGGCTTTTCGGTCACAGCTCACCGCCAACTGCTCACTGCTCACTGCTCCCTGTCCCGCGCACAAGTGCGCAGGCTTAATGGCTCACCGCTTACCCGAAATACATTTTCGCAAAGTAATAAACGATCGGAGCATTGAACAGCAGACTGTCCAAACGGTCCAGGAAGCCTCCGTGGCCCGGAAGTACGCTCGCCGCGTCCTTCGATTTCGCAGCGCGTTTCATCGCGCTCTCCGCCAGATCCCCCAGCACGCCGACGGCAGCGATTACGATCCCCAAAGGCACAGAGACCTGATAGGGAAGCTCCGGGAAAAACCAAAGCGTCGATAATGCCCCGAACCCGGCCCCCAGAAGGATCCCGCCGGCAAAGCCTTCCCAGGTCTTGTTCGGCGAGATCGAAGGCGACATCTTGCGTTTTCCGATCGCCCTGCCGGTAAAATATGCCCCGACGTCGGATCCCATTCCCGTAAGGAAGAAAAATCCGAGAAGTTTCGTGGAAAGGCCGGGATCGGAATTGAACCCCGTCCGCATCGCGACGATGAATCCGCCGAGAAACGCGATATAGAAAATACCGAGCAGCGTCGCTCCGATGCCCGAAAGCATCTTCGTGAAATTCTCCCGGAAGCGAAAGGTCTGTGAAACGACGACCAATGCGATGCAGAACGCGCACGCGGCAAGGAGAACGTCCGGGCCCTCGCTCGGGGCGTCCAAAACGAACAGGACGAAAAGCAGTGCGGCGCCCGCGTAACCGATCCCCGCATCGGCCTTCAACTCGAGCTTCTTTGTAAGCGTGAAGAACTCGAACAGGCCGGCGCCGAACGCGAATGCCGCGATCGCGACAAACAGAAGGTCCGCCTGAGGAAATCCGTCGGCGTACGCCGGATAGACGATCGAGAAGATCAGTATCGGCAGAGCGATCGCCGCTGTGATCAATCGGCTTTTCATAAGGATTGGACCGGCACTCGAAAAACCGTGCGGATCAGTTCACGCCGCCGAATCTTCGGTTGCGCTGCTGGTACTCGATTATCGCCTTGAATATCTCGGACCTTCGGAAATCCGGGAACAGCGTTTCCGTTACATAGATCTCGGCATACGCGATCTGCCACAGAAGAAAGTTCGAGACGCGCATCTCGCCGCTCGTGCGGACAAGGAGATCGACCTCCGGAAGCCCGCGCGTATAGAGATTCGCCTCGATGTCCTCTTCCGTCAATTCTTCCGGGGCTTTCCCTTCCGCAGTGAGCCCGGCGAACGCCTTCTTCGCCGCCTCGACAATCTCGGCGCGGCCGCCGTAGTTCAGAGCAACGTTGATGATCGTCCCCGTGTTCTCCGAAGTCCGTTCCTGAGCATTGCAAACCGCCTCACGTACATCCGGGGCAAGACCCTCGATGTCGCCGATCGGGCGGAACCGGAAGTTGTTCCGATGGACGTTCTCGAGCTCCTTGCCGACGTAGTACTTCAGCATCTGCATCAGCGCGTCCACCTCGTCCGCTGGCCGTTTCCAGTTCTCGGTCGAGAACGCGTAAAGCGTTACAACCTCGATCCCAAGCCTGCCGCAGGTGTCTAGGATCGCCCTTACAGACTCGGCACCCTCCCGATGACCGTTGATCCGCGGCTCTCCGCGCAGTTTCGCCCATCGGCCGTTGCCGTCCATTATCACGGCGATGTGCCTCGGCAGTTTTCCGGGATCGATCTGCGAGAGAAGTTCCGCGTCGTCGGAACCGGGTTCGATCACTTCTTCGAAGTTCTTGAGCATCAGGCGACCTGAGTGCGGTCTTACGCGGGAGCCGCTACCGCCGCGGTGCCGATCACCGCGTCTTTATTTATGGGACCGTAAATATGAGGGTAATCTTCGCCGCCCGTCGAGGGTTCCGTTTTGAGCTCAGCTTGCAGCCTCGCAGGATCGATCTCCAGAACCAGCAGCTCTCCGGCGCCCCGGTAGTACCGTTCGAAAACACCGCTTAGCTGCCCCCTGAAACTGCAGTGAATGAAGCCCTCTGTTTCCAGGCTCGCCGCGCGGTAGCCTTCATCTTCGCCGGCTGATTTCCACGCCTCTGCGGTCGTAATGTGATAAATGTTCATCCGTTCCGGATCAGCCGTAATCGACAGACAGCAGGGTCAGCCCGTTCGCCGGCGCGGTGATTCCCGCCAGTTCCCGGTCCAGCGTCACGATCGCGGTCCGGATCGAATCGGCATCGCGCTCGCCGCGGCCCAGCTCCAGCATGGTCCCGACTATCGAGCGGACCATGTATCGAAGAAACCCGTTGCCGGTGATCTTGAACTCGATCATCGAGGCCGCGCAGCGCTTGTCCCAACGGGATTCTATAGAAAAATCGGTGATCGTTCGAACCTTGTTCTCGGAATCGGAGCCGGCGGAACTGAATGCGGTCCAGTCGTGCTCGCCGAGAAATATCGGAGCGGCTTCCCGCATCCTCTGAAGATCCAGGGGCCTCGACTCGAGGTGAGCGTAGCGAGCCCAGAACGGCGACATCACCGGCGCGTTGACGACCCTGTAAAGATACGTTTTCCCTTTTGCCGAAAAGCGGGCGTGAAAATCGTCGTCGGCCTTCGACACATCGAGCACCCGAACGTCCCTCCAGGAATTGCCGTTGACCGCTCCGCGCAGTTTTTCCGGCTTGAAGACCTTGTTCATCTTCACGTTCGCGACCTGGCCTTCGGCGTGGACGCCGGCGTCCGTCCTGCCGGAACCGGCGACGTGAACCTCGGCGTCCTCGAGCAGAGAGAGCACGCGCTCGAGTTCGCCCTGAACCGTCCGCTGGTTGTTCTGAACCTGCCAGCCGTGGAAGTCGGTCCCGTCGTATTGAATCAGAAGTCTGTAGTTCATCGCAGACACGGCTTATACCTTGCCCCTCGATCCGGGTTTGACCGCTTCTTCGCCCGCCTCGCAAAGCGGGCAGCTATCCGGCTCGTAAACCGGCACATCCATCTCGACGAGGCTGATCCTCGGAACTCCTACGTCGGCCTTCCCGCCCGACCGATCAATGATCGATGCCGCAGCCACGACGTTCGCTCCAAGTCCGCGGATCGCCTCCATGCACTCGATCGTTGAACCGCCCGTGGTGATCACATCCTCGATCACCAGAACTCGCTCGCCTTCGCGGATCGCGAATCCGCGCCTGAGGACCATTTCGCCTTCCTTGCGCTCGGTCCAAATGAACCTGACATTTAGAGCCCGCGCGACCTCATAACCGATCACGAGACCTCCGATCGCGGGCGAGCAGACGGTCTCGATCGCCTCATCGACGAAATGATCCGCGATGGCGTGTCCGAAAACGGTCGCGTCTGCGGGGTATTGCAGCGCCCTCGCGCATTGAAGATACTTCGGGCTGTGAAGACCGCTCGAGAGCACGAAGTGCCCTTCAAGAAGGGCTTCGGAATCTCGAAAATGCTTCAGTACGTTATCCGGTTTCGAGGCATCCATCGCTTCTCTTGAGAACAGTTACCCGGCCGCGGCCGGGCCGGTTTTTGCAGATCCCGCCGGAGCGGGTAGAATCGTTCAAATGACGCCGTTCCCTAACCTAATTTCAGACTCCCTCCTTGTCAAAGAAACCATAGAGCTTCTGAAGGAAAGAGGCGGCCGGGTTCCGGCCGTGACGGTCGTCGATTACGTGATGAACATTTCCTCGCCGGCACCCTCACTGGCGACGATGCTCGCTTCCGACCTTGTCAGCACCGATCCAAGACTTCGGCTCGACGATGATGTCGTCGAACTAGTCGAGGTCGATCGTGAGACGCAGCGGCTAAGCGAGGCGGAATTCGTCGTCTTCGATCTTGAAACGACGGGAGCGAAGGCTCCTCCGTGCCGCGTCACCGAGATCGGCGCCTATAAGATCTCGAAAGGCCAGATCGCAGCGGAATACCAGTCACTGGTCAACCCGGAGACACCGATCCCGGAATTCATAACTTCGCTGACCGGTATCAATGACGACATGGTCCGCGACGCTCCTCGATTCAGCGACCTCGCGGGCGACCTGCTCGACTTCATCGGAGATGCCGTGCTCGTAGCTCATAACGCGCCGTTCGATATGCGGTTCCTGAACCACGAAATCGGGCTCGTCCACGGAAGATACAGGGTCGCCAACCCGTACCTCTGCACCGTACGCCTTTCAAGAAAACTGATACCCGGAATCGAGAACCACAAGCTCGCGACCGTCGCAAACTTCTATTCGATCGACCTCACCAATCACCATCGTGCTTCGGCCGACGCAAGGGCCACCGCGATGATCTTCATCAAACTGCTCGACCTTTTGAGCGAGAAAGGCATCGACGAGCTTTCCGCCGCTGCCGCCTGCAAGTTCTGAGGCTTATCCGCCAAGCTTCCTTTCTTTCCTGAACTTCTTTATCACCATCTCGCGGCGCATCTTCGGCAAATGGTCGATGAACAGCTTGCCGTCGCAGTGGTCGGTTTCGTGCTGGAACGCGCGGCCCGCGTAGCCTTCCGCCTCGCGTTCGAACCACTCGCCGTTGACGTCCTGCGCACGGCGCTTCGCCCTCATCGCGCGCGTCACCACTGCGGGGACCTTTCCCAGCGACAGGCAGCCTTCCTGGCCGGCATCCTCGCCGGAGGTCTCGATGATCTCCGGGTTCGCCGCGATCAGCTTTATGCCGTCGCAGTCCATCACAAACAGCCTGAGAGAAAGGCCGATCTGCGGTGCCGCGAGCCCAACTCCCTGGTCGTCATACATCGTTTCGAACATGTCGTCGCACAGCGACTTTAGTTCCTCGTCGAACTTCGTCACCGGCTCGCCGACACGCGCGAGGACTTCCTCGGGGTATTCGGTGATCTTCCTGATGCTCATCGGGTTGGCGATCGCGGACCGAAGCGCCCGCGGGAAACTCTACCTGGGAATGTATCCGCGGCGCGACCGCCGACGGAAATCCCGTTTGGCGTTGAAACCCTTCTCGTCCCTCATCTGGCACTGCCAGCAGACGACCCGGGTCTCGTTGGTCGGAGTGAGGAAGGTGTAGTAGTGATCGACCTCCCGGTCGCATTCCGAACAGCGGGCGATCTCTTTCGGATTTCGGTTGTTGAGTTCAACTTTCATAACACTGCTCCGGGAAGCGATTTTCGGCGCACTACAGTTTAATCCGACCCGCTGATTTCGGCAAAACGGGGCCGGATTCAAACGTCGGCGGGCCGGGAAATGCCCGTCAGGACCTCAACGATCTTCTGAGCACTGTCGCCGGCGCCGAACGGATTCTGCATAGGCTTCAAGGAGTTGATCCAGCTGTCGGCGAGATATGTGTTCTCGAGGATATCCCTGAAGGGTTCCGGCTCTGCTCCTGCGAGCCTCGCGACGCCGCACTTCACCGCCTCGGCGCGTTCGGTCTTGGGCTGAAGGATCAGGACCGGACGGCCGATGCTTGGTGCCTCGTCGACGATCCCTGCTGAGTCGGTAAGTATGATCCACGAGTGCTCCATCAGATACAGGAAATCGGGATAGCGGAGCGGTTCGAGAAGGAGTATCCGGTCGTGCTCGGCGAGTATGTCGGTCGCGATCTTCCGTGCGGCGGGGTTCAGATGGACCGGGAAGATCAGAGCGACCTCTTCGTGCCGTTCGACGAAATCGCCGATCTCGGTCAGATACTCCCTCATCCGCTTGCGGAAACTCTCGCGGCGGTGCATTGTCAGAACGACCCGCTTTTTGCCTTCCGTCATCTCCAGCACCTTCACTACCTGTCCGCTCGGTTTCTTCTTCCTTGCGATATTGATCGCATCCACGACGGTGTTCCCGGTGACGTAGATCTGCCTGTCCGAAACGCTTTCTTTGAGAAGATTCTGGCGGTTCTGCGCGGTCGGGGCGAAATGGAATGTCGCCGCTTGGGTGATCAACCGGCGGTTCATCTCTTCGGGAAACGGGCAGCGCAGGTCGCCCGTTCTCAGGCCGGCCTCAACGTGTCCGACCGCGATGTCCCGGTTGAAACCGGCGAGCGCGCCGGCCAGCGCGGTCGATGTAGCCCCCTGGACCAGGATAAGGTCCGGAGCCTCGCTCTCCAGAAGCGAGTCCAGTTTACTGACGGTGTCGGCAAGGACCGTGTTCGGCGTCTGGTTCTCGCGCATCAGCTCAAGATCGTGGTCAGGCTCGATCTCGAACACTTTTAAGACGGGACGCAGAAACTCCTTGTGCTGGCCCGATGAAACTACGACCGTCGCGAAGTGCGGAGCTTTTTTGAGTTCGAGAATTACGGGTGCTAACTTTATAGCTTCGGGGCGCGTGCCGAAGAGGACGAGGATCTTCGCCGCCGCCTTCCCGGCGGACCGCCCGTTCGATCCCTGTTCGTTTCCCTCGAGAGGTTTTTCCATAGTCCATCGAATGCGCCCGCTGTTCGTACGCATCCTGTTCACTTCGGCATTGGCAGCGATGCTCGCTGCCGCCGTGTCTGCACAAGTCCCGGTAACACAGATTTTACGCGGAACGGTCGTTGACGCAAACGGCGACCCTGTGCCGGAAGCGGAGATAACGGTAGTAAGGTCGGGCGCGACAACCGTTTGTGCCTCCGGCGGCAATGGACAGTTCGAATGCGAGATTGGCGGAGACGGACCGATAACCGTTAGGGCGGTTGCGATGGGCCAGCGCTCTCTCGATCACACAATTCCAGACGCGGAAGCTCTCTCCCAACCGATAACTATCCGGATAGATCCCTCAGTATTTAAGAGCGTTTCGATAGTTACACCGGACGGCGCGCCTTCACAGGTAATTGGAGAAGCTTCAAGTATTACGCTGGTCACATCGGAGAGGATCAGGACGACCGCCGGCACGGGTCTCGATGACGCATTGCGCCTGACTCCGGGTTTCACACTCTTCAGAAGAACTACTTCCAGAACCGCCAATCCGACGACACAGGGAGCTTCTCTACGCGGGATCAATCCAAGCGGCGCGAGCCGTTCACTCGTCCTTGTCGATTCAGTTCCGCTCAATGACCCATTTGGCGGCTGGGTCCCTTGGTCCAGTCTCGCTCCGATCGGAATCGAGGAAATGCAGATCTTGCGCGGAGGAGCTTCCAGTTTCTACGGCAGCGATTCGATCGGCGGAACGATCGCGGTCAGTCGGAAGACAGTACGTGACGGAAACGTCTTCTCTGGTGAAGCATTCGGCGGAAGTTCGGAAACCGCCGGTGCATCGTTCTTCACGGGCCTCGAAAGAAGGCCCTTCGAATCCGACCTCGTCGGATCGATATTCAACACCGGCGGATACATACCGATCGAAGACGAGTTTCGCGGAGATGCAGATCAGGCTGCGGGATCAAGGGATATAGGTCTCTCGGTGCGTTTAGCACCAAAGCTTAGCAAAGATCTCGGGATGTTCATTCGGGGATCGTACTTCGCCGAGCGGCGGAAGAACGGCACGCGGCTTCAGATCAACCGCACCAACACAAGAAAGATCGAAGCAGGCGCCGATCCGTACTTACTTGACATCTTTAAGGGAAATTCCGTTTTGAGGCTTTCGATCAGAGCCTGGGGAGCGTTTCAGGTCTTTGACCAGACCTTTTCGGCAATCGATGACAACCGCGACGCGGAATCGCTCGCAAGGTTGCAGAGGGTTCCGTCAAGGAGCCTCGGACTCTCGGCCGGATTCTCGACACGCTATAGATCGAACGAATTCGTCGGCGGCTTTGAAGTACAAAGGACCGACGGATGGAGCAACGAGATCGGGTTTTTCGGAGGCAGTCCGACAACGGGTACCGGTTCAGGAGGAAAGGAATTCACCTCGGGCGTTTACTATCAGCACCGGGTTTCTTTGTTCGATCGCGCTGTGGTGACCGGACGGATCAGGTATGACAAGTGGAGGAATTTCGGTGCCCTTCGATCGGAACTGCGTTTGTCGGATGGAAATTCGACCACGATCCGGTTTCCAAATCGTGAAGAAGGCTCTCTCAGCCCCGGTGCTTCTCTGGCTGTTGACCTGTCGAAGGGTGTTTTCGCTTATTTGAATGCTTCGGGAAGTTTCCGCTCGCCGACGCTCAACGAGCTTTACAGGGGGTTTCGCGTCGGCGACATTGTGACTTTGTCGAATGAGAACCTAGCCGCAGAAAAGGCAATCAATGTAGAGGGAGGATTGTCCTACGCACAGCGATATTTCCGATTCCGGGCCGTCGCTTTCTCAACCACCGTTAAAGACGCAGTTACAAACGTGACGATAGATCCAGATTCCCTGCCCATCCTGCGTCAGAGAAAGAACGCTGCTGAGATAACCTCGCGCGGGTTCGAGATCGAGGGCGACGTTTGGTCGGATCGATTCGCAATTTCGGCGGCTTATTCTTTCTTCGACGCTTCATTCAGCAGATTCCCTTCCAACCCTTCTCTGGAGGGTCTTCGAATTCCACAGACTCCGCGCCACAACCTTACTTTTCGGTTCCTAGTCGGAAATAGCAAAGGCAATTCGTTCGGCGTTCAGGCAAGAGCTGCATCAGGCGCTTTTGATGACGACCTGAATCAGTTCAGCATAGGAAGCTTTTTTCAGTCCGATATGTTCGGAAGCTATAGGATCACGGAACACGCCTCCGTTTTCGGCGCCGTCGAGAACGTCTTCAACTCGCGATACACGGTCGGGTTGACGCCTGTTAGGACCGTCAGCGCGCCTTTCACAGTCCGGGCCGGAATACGCTGGAACTGACCGCCTTTCGCTTGACTTTCAAAGCGCCTGATTTCAGGCTATTCGCTGAAAGATGGAACACTTCGACGTACTGATCGTCGGCGCCGGACTTTCCGGCATCGGCGCGGGCGCGCATCTCAGGATGGAATGCCCTGACAAGACCTTTGCCATCCTCGAGGGGCGCGAGGCGATGGGCGGCACGTGGGACCTCTTCCGCTATCCGGGGATCCGTTCCGACTCCGATATGTTCACTCTGGGGTACAGGTTCCGGCCCTGGAAAGACCCGAAGGCGATCGCCGACGGGCCTTCGATACTTCAATATATTAAAGAAACCTCTCGCGAGTTCGATCTCGACAAGGAGATCCGCTACGGGCACCGTGTGAAGAAGGCTTCCTGGTCTTCGGAGGACGCTCTCTGGACGGTAGAGGCCGAGAAAAGCGGCGGCGAAACGGCTCGTTTCACCTGCAGATTCCTTTATCTCTGCACCGGCTACTACGATTACAAGGAAGGCTACACTCCCGAATGGCCCGGCGCGGACCGGTTCAAGGGTCAGTTCGTCCATCCGCAGAAATGGCCGGAGGACCTGGATTACAAGGGAAGGGAGATCGTCGTCATCGGCAGCGGAGCAACCGCCGTGACGCTCGTGCCGGCGCTTGCGGAGAAGGCAAAGCACGTGACGATGCTTCAAAGGTCGCCGACCTACATCCTCTCGATCCCCGCGAAGGACAGGATCGCGAACTTCCTACGCGCCGCACTGCCTTCGAAAGCGGCATACGCACTTTCGCGCTGGAAGAATGTCCTGATCGGGATGGTGATCTACACCCTCTCCCGCAGGCGGCCTTCCGCGATCAAGAGGTTCCTCGCCAGGGGCGTGGAAAAAGAGCTCGGCAAAGAGGCGCTCCCCGATTTCACTCCGACGTACGATCCCTGGGACCAGAGGCTTTGCCTCGTGCCGGATTCGGATCTCTTTGAATCGATCCGAGAGGGCAAGTCGTCGGTCGTGACCGACACGATCAAGACCTTCACCGAGACCGGCATCGAGCTCGAATCCGGAGAGCGATTGGAGGCCGACATCGTCGTGACCGCGACAGGACTCGTCTTGAAACTCATGGCTGGGCTGCATCTCGTCGCCGACGGCGATCCGGTCGACCTCTCGGAAACACTGACCTACAAAGGAATGATGTACAGCGGCGTGCCAAATCTTGCTTCAGCGCTAGGTTACACGAACGCCTCCTGGACTTTGAAATGCGACCTGACGTCCGAGTACGTATGCCGTCTGATCAAGCATATGGACAAGAACGGTTTCGACTCGTGCACGCCGAGGATCAACGATCCTTCGATCGAACGCGTTCCGGCGATCGACTTCAACTCCGGCTATGTCCTGCGCGCTCTAGACACGCTTCCCAGCCAGGGAACGAAGATGCCCTGGAAGCTTCACCAGAACTATTTCAGGGACCTCGCGATGCTGCGCTACGCGCGGCTGGAAGACGAAGCGATGGAGTTCAATCGGAACCCGAAGCGCAAGCGACGGGCATAACGGAACCCGGAGCGCAACCGACGGGCATAACGGAACGCACGCGTCTCGCGTGCAGTGAGCGCGAAGCGCGAACCGATTCATTGACCAATGACCATTGACCGGCGTTAGGGGCAGCATATCTGGAGAAGCGTAATGAGTCTCACCGACAACAGCGTCGTCGTGATCACCGGAGCCGCCTCCGGCATAGGCCGAGCGCTCGCGACCCGTCTCGCCCGCGAACCGATCAAGGGGATCGCGGTCGCCGACGTTGACGAGAGGTGCCTCGCTGAGACCGTCGGGATGATCGGCGACTCGGGTCCGGAGATCACTTCCCATATCGTCGATGTTGCCGACAAAGCCGCGATGATCGCCTTCGCAGATGAAGTCCTTGCCCGCCACGGAAGGGTCACGCACGTGATCAACAACGCCGGCGTCGCGCTCGGCGGAGACGTCCACGAGGTCTCGATCGGGGACATCAGCTGGCTGATGAGCGTCAACTTCTGGGGCGTCGTGTACGGTACAAAGATCTTCCTGCCTCACCTTTTGAAAGAAGGTTCCGCGCACATCGTGAACTTTTCGAGCCTGTTCGGGCTGATCGCGCCTCCCGGGCAGGCGGCCTACTGCGCGAGCAAGTTTGCTGTGAGAGGTTTCACGGAATCGCTCCGTCACGAGCTCGAAGGCACGAACGTCGCCGTTTCGGTCGTCCATCCCGGCGGAGTGAAAACCAACATCGCGAACACGGCGAGGATCGGGGAACACGCAACGCAAACGAAAGAGCAGATCGAAGCAAGAAGGGCGAAGGCGAACAAGGACCTCGACCGGACGTCGCCGGAAAAGGCCGCGGATATCATTGTGAGAGGGATAAAGGCTCGGAAGTCCAGAATCGTTGTAGGCCCGGACGCTCGCATTCTGGGAGCGATCGCGAGGCTTTTCCCGAAACGCTACTTCAAAGTCATCGACCGTCTGACCGGGAGAAGGCTGAGGAATGAGGCCTGACGCCGGGGAGCAATGGGCAATGGCCACTGCGCATTGATCAATGGTCTGTCGCCGCTGAAGCGGCGGTTCAATGACCAGTAGTCAATGATCATTGGGCAATGATCGTTGTGCATTGATCGTTGCGAATTGGCCATTGAAAAAGCCGCCCTCCCGGACGGCCTCGAACCTGAAATCAAGCTCTTCTTTACTTGGAACTTGGAACCTGGAACTTTGAACTCTTCTTCTTGAACCTGGAACTCTGAACTTGAAGGCTACTCCGGATCTCCCGAGCAGTTCGGCCCGTACAGAGCCGGCTGCTTCGTGCTTATGATCGGGTAATTCTCCGCTTCCGCGTTCTTTTCCAGCCAGTCCGCGTACTTCTCCGGATAGGACATATCCGAATAGATCGCCTCGACCGGACATTCCGGGAGGCAGGCGTCGCAATCGATGCAGACGTCGGGGTTGATCAGGAGCCTGTCGGGCGTCTCGTGAAACGCTTCCACAGGGCAAACCGCGGCACAGTCTGTGTACTTACAGTCGATGCACGGTTCCGTAACGATATAGGTCATCTGGAAAAAATCTCCTCTCTCAGGGAAAAATCAAACTACGAAGTTAATACTCAGAGGCTAACTTGTCAAAGCAGGTCGGACAAGTGTTAGAATGCCTCCATATTTCCCTAAGAAATTTAGAATCAGCTATAAGGAACCGTCTATGAAGAACGCCAAATCGGACGAGCTCGCGCTCGATTTTCTGCGTGTCTGCGAAGCCGCCGCCATCGAATCGGCAAAAACGATGGGGCAGGGAGACCGCAAGCATTCGGACCACGTCGCCGTAGAGGCGATGCGAACGGTGATGGATTCCGTGCAGATGCGCGGGAAGATCGTGATCGGCGAGGGCGAGCGCGACGAGGCGCCTATGCTCTACATCGGCGAAGAGGTCGGCGGAAAAGGATATTCGGAGGAAACGAGGGCGACGTTCCCGGAGATCGACATCGCGGTCGACCCGCTTGAAGGAACAAACCTTTGCGCACTTGGAGCGAACAACGCGATCGCGGTGCTCGCGGCCGCCGAACGCGGCGGGCTTCTGAACGCTCCCGATATCTATATGGACAAGATCGTGGTCGGGCCTTCGTGCCGCGGCGCGATCGATATCGAGGCCCCCGTCAAGTACAACCTGAAGGCGATCGCGAAGTCGCTCGACCGCGACGTCGACGATTTGACCGTGATCGTCCTCGACAGGCCGCGTCACGAACAGCTCGTCCGCGACGTCCGCGAGGCCGGAGCGAGGATCCGCCTGATCTCTGACGGAGACCTTTCGGCGGGGATCTCTGCGGCGGTCGCAGGAACGAACATCCACGCGCTTATGGGAATAGGCGGAGCACCTGAGGGAGTATTGACCGCGGCGGCGATGAAGTGCCTTAACGGAGAGATCCAGGCGAAGCTTGTTTACGATCCGAAGCGTTTGAGCGTCGACGCTTCGAAGGTACCGCCGGCTGAAGAAGTGCACGAGCGTTTGAAGTCGATGGGAATCGACGATCCGGACAAGGTTTACAGCACCGATGACCTTGCGCCCGGAGAGCGGATAATCTTCGCCGCGACCGGCGTTACGGACGGCGCGCTGCTTCGCGGCGTCCGCTTTTTCGGCGCGGGCAAGAGGACCAACTCCGTTGTGATGACCACCGACACGAAAAACATTAGGTTCGTCGATACCGTACACGTCGAAGGAGGTCCGGATTCGGTGATAAGATTCTGAGACTTCTAAAGCTTACGATCCAGGGGAAGAACACGATTCACACAGTTAGTTCAAAGATCCTCACAGTTGCTCCGGAGGTTTTATGAGCAGTTCAGTTGAAAGCGACGTCCGTACCGCGGCGTCCTCCCCTTCAATGCCGAATGGTTCAGGCGGCAAGCTGATCGTCCTGACCGCCCCTCTTACCGAATCGATCGATCACGCCGGATACTTCATTCAAATGGCGATGGCGTCTCTTCCGATCTGGCTGGAAGGCATACTCAACCGAAAGTATCCCGAATGGAAGGATGTCGAGCACAACGACGACGGCTCGGCGAAGTATATGCCGGCGGGCGTGCGTCTTCTTGAGAAATCGCTTCTTCGCGAGTACAGCGAAGACGACATCGTATGCTGCTTTCCGGAAGACCTGGACAAGTTCATAGGCCCGAAAACGCGGATAGTTGCCGTTTCGACCCACAACCCGCTCGGTGTCACTTTCGCGGCGGGCGTATACACCTCGATCTTCGGTTCTTCGAAGATGCCGATCAATTCGCACTACGCGCGGCAGTTGTTCGCGCGTCTGAAGGAAGATCCGTACAGGGAGAACTTCAAGGTGATCGTTGGCGGGTCGGGCGGATGGCAGATCATCGAGACGGATATGTATGAGGAGCTGAGCGTCGATTGTGTCGTCGAAGGCCGGAGTGAATCCGAAGAGACGCTCAAGCTCTTCCGCGAGGCGATCGAAGGCAAGGAGCTTCCGAAAGAGATCGAGGTCAAGCATCCGACCGAGCGCGACAGCATACTCTTCCCGGACAAGAGAACAACGTTCGGAGTTGTGGAAATGACAACCGGGTGCGGCAGGCGGTGCAAGTTCTGCCTCCCGGACCTGAACCCGCAGATCGATCTTCCGAAGGACAAGATAATGGACGCGGTCCGCGCGAACGTCCGGGACGGAAACCGGCAGATCTCGCTCGCGACTGAAGACATGTTCATTTGGGGCCAGGTCCACACCGACACGCCTTTCTACTTCCCGAACCGAGAGGCTCTGCTCGATCTCTACAGCGACGTCGTCAACACGCCTGGCGTCGATCAGCACGTGCTCAGCCACGCTACGATCGCGCCGGCGGTGGTTGATCCGGTCCTGATCAAGGAGCTCTCGGACCTTTTGCTACCCAAGAGCCCGATCCATTTTCCGTACCTAAGCTCGCATCCCGAAAAGAAAGCGCTTGCGCCGCTGATCGGTCTCGAAACGGGATCCGTGAAGATGGCCAAGAAGGTCATGCCCGGCAAAGGCGTGCCTTTCTCGATCGAAGACTGGCCGAGCGTCGTGCTCGAAGGGCTTCGCGTCCTGAACGAGAACAACTGGTTCCCGGCGATGACCCTGATCGTGGGCAATCCGGACGAGACGGACGAGGACGTGATGGCCACGCTCGACCTGGTTTACGAAATGGAGCGCCGGGGCCTTTTCGCGTTCCTGATCCCTTCCATATTCACCCCGCTCCACGACACGCGCATGGAGATGGAAAAAGGCGTGACACAGACGAAACAGTTGTCCGAGCTTCAATGGCAGTTGATGATGAAATGCTGGAAGATGAATCTTCGGCCGGGGCAGTACAGCTGGTGGGGCCCGACTGCGTGGAGGGTTGGCTCGATCGGGATGTGGCTTTACAAGCTCCGGAAGCTCAACGGCCCGAACTTCACATACCCTCTGCTGATGTTCTCGGGAGCTCTTTCTGAGAAGAGGCTCGAGAAGATGGGTAAGATCTATATTGGGAAACCGCTTGAGACGAAATCCAGGGCGGAATTGATCGCGAGTCTGAGGCCAAAACAGCTTCAGTACCTGAGAGAGGATTGCGGCGACCTTCCGTCCGGCTTCCCGGTCGGCGACGGATCGGGCCGGCACGCCGCAGCAGCTTAGCGGATCGAATGCGGATGTCGGCAGAAGAACAATACAGAACCGCCGAATTCAGAGGCTATCTGCGGTCGAGGGCCAGGATCTTTTGGGCCTTCGCCTCGGCACTCGCGCTGATTTGGGTGATCCTGATAGTGGGAGCACCTACCGCGCTCGCATTTGGCGGACGATCCGTTGCAGAATCGCTTTACGGGTTTTTCAGCTACGCCTGCCATCAGGATCCCGTGCGGTCGTTTCACATCTTCGGGGAACAGTTCGCCGTTTGCTCGAGATGTTTCGGGGTCTACTTCGGGCTTTTAGGAGGCCTTCTCGCATATCCGCTGCTGAGGCCGATGGATGAATCCAGGCCGCTTCCGAGAGTGTGGCTTTTCGCCTCGATGGTACCGATGGCGATCGACTGGTCGCTTGGCTACTTCCAGATCCTCGAGAATACACACCTTTCCAGGGTCGTCACCGGACTTATCCTCGGGATCGCTTGTGCCGTATTCATCGTACCCGCGCTGATCGAGCTAGCGGAGATCGGGCTGAACAGATCGCTCGCCAAAAGCAAAAAGGCTGCCGGTTAAGGCAGCCTTGACGTCAAAAACGATTCTCGATAGTGGTTCTTGATAGTTTGCTGGCGGAAGGTCTCCCTCTCGCTCTGATATCAAAAGGTAGTATAATCCCAATTCCCGATTCTGACAACCCCTTGATTATCGTGGCCTTCCGGCAGAGCCTTCTCCGCTGCCGACGACCCGTTTCTCGCCCTTCCGGTTTCTGCGAGATCATTGACTAATCGGGCAATGCATAGGAAAATTGCGTTTACATACTTGTTAACTACATCGGTCTGATCATGAGTTTTACAAAAGAAAGCGCGTCCAAGCGGGCGGTCCGGGACCTTTCCGGGCGTTTGGGAGTTTCCGAGAACGACATCGATGTCAGTTCGGTAAGCGATGCGGATTTCCCCGATATGTCATTGGGAGCGAACGTGCCCGGCGAGATGGCCGCCCAGATGATCTCGAGCGGATGGAAGATTGGCCTGCGGGCGCAGGGCAAGAGTTACGAATACAGGGCTGACAAGTATCAGCTGCGGCTCGTCGGATTTAATGGCAAGAACCACGTGGTCGAATCGTAGTCCGGAACAAGCTCGTTGCTTTGGCAGTATTAGGAGCAAATGATGAACAGAAAATATGTATGGATACACGTCGGTCTCGCGGCTTTGTTCGTGATCATCGCCGCAGTCGCGGGTCAGATCAACCGGATGAAGTTCACGGAGTTTGACCTTACGCCGAAATCGGATCAGGCGGCCGAAAGGCCTCTGGCGGTCGAAAGGACGGTCACAGAAAGTGAACCGGAGGTCCTTGTCCGGCTGAAGCCCGGTGTCGCGTTATCCACGATCAAGAAGCTTGCCGCGGCAAACAACGACAGGATCGAAGACGAGATCGAGATGGTCGACGGACTGGTTGCGATCGACGACCTCGACAATGCCGACGCAGCGGATGTCGCGAGGCAATACTCCGACTTCGAACAGTACGTCGAGTACGCCGAACCCAATTTCCGGATCGAGCTTGACCCGCTGACGTCTTTCGAAGAGTTCCCGGGCGGCGAGACTGTCGCAGCTGAAGAAGGCGCACCTAACGATCCCATGTTCGGAGAACAGTGGGCGCTCAGGAACGACGGAAGCAACGGCGGAAAGGCTAAGGCGGACATCGACGCGTTGAAAGCGTGGCTCCTTACGCAGGGCAGCGAAGAGGTGGTGGTGGCGGTTCTCGACAGCGGCGTCGATTACACGCATCCCGACCTCGTGACCAACATTTGGATCCGCCCGGACGAGGTTCCGGCTTATTTCGACGACGAACTTGGCACTGTTGACGACAAGAACGGCTTCAACTCTGTTGAAAACGCCAGCGATCCAATGGACGACAACGGACACGGAACACATTGCGCCGGGATCATAGGCGCCGAGGGCGATAATGGCGTCGGGATCACGGGTATCAACTGGAAGCTTGAGATCATGCCTCTCAAGTTCATCGGGAAAGGCGGTTTCGGCTCCACGAAGAATGCTATTGAGGCGATCAACTACGCCGTCGACCGCAAGAAAGCCGGCGTCAATGTGAGGGTGATCAACGCCAGCTGGGGTTCCACGCTTTACTCGAGGGCGCTTGAGGACGCGATCCGGGCGGCCGGAGAACAGGGCATCCTGTTCGTAGCCGCGGCCGGAAACAACAGCACCGACAACGACCGAAAGCCGCATTATCCTTCGAATTACGATCTTCCGAACGTGATCAGCGTAGCGGCGCTCGACAGGGCGGACACGCTCGCTCAGTTCTCGAACTGGGGTGTGAACTCGGTCCACATCGCTGCTCCCGGAAAGGACATACTCTCGACCTGGCTCAACGATGCCTACCGAGAAGCGTCCGGTACATCGATGGCTACTCCGCAGGTCGCTGGCGTCGCCGCGCTCATCGTTGCGAGTAACCAGAAGATCAACGTCGAAGAGCTCAGGAAACGTCTGCTCTTGTCTGTCGATCCGCTCGACATACTGAAGGACAGGGTCGAGACCGGGGGCAGGCTCAATGCCGGGAAAGCGCTCGGAGATTGACCTTGAACACAACTGAATCGGCTTGAATGTCGGTAAGAGCTGCAGGTCCAGAAGGTCTGCGGCTCTTTTGCTTTTGGCGACGATATCGAATACGGCCGCGACGACATCGTGGCGGAGCACTCCGGACTCAGATCCGGTGACACTTGTAACTGCTGTATTCATTAAGTTTATGTATTCCGATAGTCACTTGGCATAATGATTGCGGTTTCCTCTAAGCGTGACAAAGCCTGCAACCCGCCGGACCCCGGCAGATCAAGTAAGCAGCACGGTATTTTCGAAGTTCAAAGGAGACCGAAATGAACAGCTATAAGAATGTTTACGCCGCATTTTCTATCGGCGCAATGATACTGGGCCTCGCGGTATTCGTTTCCGCACAGCGCCGCGGAGGCAACTACGACCCCTACTACGGACAGAACAACGTCTCGATCAACTACGCAGTCAAGAACCTCCGGAACAACGCACGCCGTTTCCAGGACGTGCTCGACCGGGAACTCGACAGAAGCAGATACGACGGAACGAGGCAGGAAGACAATCTCAACGATCTCGCGAAGCGTTTCAAGAACGCAGCGGAGAATCTCGATGACGAGTACGAGGGCAATACCCGGCGCGGCAGCAGCAGCGCTGACGAGGCCCGCCGCGTGGTCCAGTACGGATCGCAGCTCGATCAGGCGCTTTCGAGGTCGAGGCTCGCATACAACAACTTCAATCTCCAGGCATCGTGGTCAGCGATCGAACGCGACCTGGCCGTGATAGCCCGCGCCTACAACATAGGCTACCGCGGCGCCTACGGCCGTGGAAACAATGGTCCCTGGGGAGGGAATCGCGGTCCGGTCGGCGGCAACCGGGGAACGGTAGTCAATAGAGGGCCCTACAACAGGAACCTTCGGGCGACCATTCAGAACCTGAAGAACAACGCCAAGCGGTTCGAAGACAGGGTCGACGACATCGACGACCGCGACCGATGGGGCAACAGATCGAGCAATAACCTCGAGAATCTGGCGAACAGGTTCAAGAAAGCGACCGACAAGCTTGAGGACAAATACGACGACCGAGGCGACTACAACGACAGTTACGACGAGGTCAGGAACGTGCTCAATATAGGTCAGCAGCTCGATCGCGAGATGTCGAGGGTCCGCGTGAACAGCTCGATCCGAAGCGACTGGAACCGCATCGAAGCCGACCTTCGAGTGCTGGCGAACGCATACAACATTCGCTACAGCGGAAGCGGCTACGGGATCGGAGACATAATCCGAGACTGGCCGTTCTAGGAGATAAACAGCTGAGACACCTTTTCGCCCGGGCTTTCGCCCGGGCTTTTTTTGTTTCCGCGTCTTTTGGATACGGCGCCCCAGGAAGTACCATCTTCGGGTGGCCGGAACTCTCTACATAGTCTCGACGCCGATCGGCAACCTGCGGGATATGACCTATCGCGCCGTCGATGTCTTGAAGCTCGCCGACGCGATTGCCTGCGAAGACACCCGCCGGACCGGAAAGCTTCTGAAGGAGTTCGGCATCGAAGGACGTCTGATCGGCTATCACGAACACATCGAAGCGGAAAAGGCGGAAGAGATCGGTGAACTTCTCAAGGCGGGCGGTTCGGTCGCGCTCGTATCCGATGCCGGCACGCCCGGGATCGCGGACCCGGGATTTCGCGCGGTGAACAAAGCGCTGGAGATAGGCGCATCCGTCGTGCCCGTTCCGGGACCTGCCGCTTTCGTTACCGCGTTGTCCGTTTCCGGGCTTCCGACCGATGCGGTCTTTTTCGGAGGCTTTCTGCCGTCAAAGAAAGGTGAAAGAATCCGGAGGCTCTCGGAATCAAGGAACATCCCGGCGACGCTTGTCTTTTACGAGACCCCGCACCGAATCGAACAGAGCCTTGAGGATTGTCTTGAAGTGCTCGGCGACCGCGATGCGGCGCTTGCCAGGGAACTTACGAAGATCCACGAGGAGTGCCTCCGGGGTTCGTTGTCCTATATTCTTGCCCGCGTAAGGTCCGAACCGCCTAAAGGTGAGATGGTGATCCTGATCGACCGCACGGCGAAAGCGCAGTCGGCAAATCGGGACCGGGACCTTGCGGATGTCTACGAGGAACTTCTTGAAAAGGGTGTAGATCCGAAAAGAGCTCTTAAACAGGCGGCGAAAGAATCCGGGCTTTCCAGGTCCGAGGCATACCGAAGGCTTCACATACACGACGGCGAAAAATGAAGGGCGCCCCGCAGGGTGGCGCCCTTATCCTTCGATCCGGCCGAGTCTAGTTGCGGCTCGTAAGCTCGGGCGGGAGCTGCTTGTCGACCGCCGGCCGCTTGTCCAGTTCCGCGATCTCCCACAGCGTCAGGAAGATGGTCCTCGTGACCTTCTCCATCTTCTGGTAGTCGATCTTGTCCGGATGGTCCGTGGCCTGGTGATAATCCTCGTGAACTCCGTCGAACCAGAACACTACGGGAATTCCGTTGACGGCGTAGTTGAAATGGTCCGAACGGAAGAAGAACCGGTTCGGGTCCTTCGGATCGTCGTACTTGTAGTTGTACGACATGTTCAGGTACCCGCCGTTGGTCCCCTTCGTG
>JAGFIQ010000144.1 GCA_024103495.1 Aridibacter famidurans | reverse complement strand
TGGGTCGCGTTTCGCGACCGTCGCGCGTATTGTGTCTGGCTCGTCGGAGCAGCAGTACGCGATGTCAAGGTTCTTGCTGTCGTAACCCATATACGCGATCGTCTCTCTGGAAGGAGGGATCAGGTCTCCGGGTTCGGTTTGAATGAAGTCTTTGAACGTCGCAGCCCTTTGCCAAATGTCCTCATCCAAGCGGCCGTCTATGACCGGAGGCTCGTCGAAGAACGGAACAACGACCGGATTCGCTTTTTCCGGAGGGATGACGATGTCGTCCCTGCCCGGCTGGGATCCGTCGGCAACTTGTGCGGCAAGGGGCACCGTGAGAATAAGAAACGCCAGTATCGAAAGAATATTGCGTGGATGGATCATTCGGACGCCGAACCCTTTGAATTCAGAAACTCGGATTCTATCAAAGCGGCCGGAATTATTGAATCTGCCAGGGGATGGACCGGAGGCGATAGACGCCCGGGGAGACGCGCACGGCGAAGCCTTCTTCGACGAGCCGAGCATTAGCGGCGCCCGCGTCGGGTCTGGAGACTCCGATCGCTTTTGAGAGATCGCCCTTCAAGGTCATCCCGCACATCGTTAGGAAGGCCCGGGCGATCTCTACCAGCGCCTCATTGCGACGCACCTCTTTTGAGATCTCCTTCGGAAAGCGCTCCTCCGCAAGGGTCCACAGGTACGTGAACTTCGGCTCGTAGAGCACCTCGTACGGCACTACCTTCATACATTTCTGAAGCTCGTCCAGAGCCTTGGTCAGGTCCTTCCGATCTTGAATTCCTGCGTCCTTCTTAAGGTCCGCGGTTGAAGATTCCCATTCCTGACGAAGGACTTCGAGGATACGGAGCGCGGGATCGGAGAGACGGTCTTTCTCCTCGTCTTTCGGAATTCCGTAAATGGAATGAAAGTGCGGGATCAGATGCCGCGCGACGAAAGTAGCCCGGCCCTTCGCAAGTTTCGAGTAGTAGACCTTTCCGCGCCGCATAACCTCGTCCTTGAGAAGCCACGCAGAGCTCGCCTCGGGATCTTTCTGCACGTTCTTGGGCGAATATGCATCGCGCCTTCCGCAGACCGCGATAAAGAAGCTCGGCAAAGGAGTTCGCGCGTCGGTCAGCCCGAGGCAGAAACCCACATCGTTAACAAGCGCCTCGCCGTCCGCCGCATCAGTAATGCGCAGCACCTCTTCCCGCCTCCACAACTTGTCGCGGTACGCTTCGATCTCTTTCGGGAGTTCCACAGCGGCTAGTTTCGTTCCGAAATCTCGCGAATGCAAAAGGGCCCGGCCCTTTTCGGGACCGGACCCTCTTTTCTTTCCATATCGGACCCTTATCTTCCCGGACCCGTCGACTGTATCGTCAGGGTCGCCTCGGGACCGATCTCGAGATCGTCCCTTCCGCCGGGGATCATCGATCCGGCGCCTGCTCCGGCGCCGATCGTCGCCCCGATGATCGCACCTTTTCCTCCGCCGAGGATCCCGCCGATGATCGCGCCCAATCCCGCGCCGATCCCGCTTCGCTTGGCGGTTTCACCTGTCCTGCTCTTGCTTCGGGCCTCGCCTTCGTCGTTGATCTTGATCTCGTCGCCTTCGGCGTCGGTGATCTTCTGAAGCACACCCGCGAAATCATACCGGCGCCCGTCGGCGAAGACGATGCTCTCAAAATTGAAGGTGATCTTCGAACGCCCCGAGATCTTCCCCGTCCGCTCGATGTCCGAGATGTAGCCCTCGATCACGGCTCCGCTGTACTGCGCCGGAGACTCGACCGTTATGCGGAATGGGTCGCCCTCGATCGAAGACTTCGTGGTGACGAAGCCGTCCAGCGATCCGCTGAGGATCGTTCCCGAAGGCACCGCGAAAGTGCCCGTGCGCGGCGACCTTCGGTAGTCCGGATCGCGCCTCACGGGGTCGCGGTCGCCGGTCGAAGGCTGCGGATTGAAAACGACCGGGTCGCTGCTGTCGGACCAGCCTTCATCGTCATCCGGGCTATCTGTCGCGGGGTAGTCGTTCGTTGTCGACGCTGTCGAATCGTACCCGTCGGAGCGCCTGTAGATGCTGTCCGCGAAGACCGTCTCCGAAAGATACGAGGTCGTTATCCTTCTCGTGACACGAATCGACCGTCCGCCGTCCTCAGGAGCGAATGTGAGTGTGTAATCGGATTCGCCGCCAAGGCTGGATATCGTAAGCACGTCGCCTGCGAATCCGGCTTTGAGGCTGACCGTGCTGCCGTCAGCCCTCCTTGAGGACCGCGCGACTCCGTCAGCCGTGAACACAGCCGGGGCTCCGCCGAGAGATGTCTCAAGAGTGACCCGGTTTCCTTCGACCGATATCGTGATGGTCTCAGGTGCCTCGAGTTTAGTCGCAAGGTCGGAGCGCTCCGCGGCGGACGGCGATTCCCTTCGCGAAACGTTCTCGAGAATGGCGTCCGAGTTCTCGCTAGCGTTGCGGTCGATCGTGTAGGTTCCCTGAAGAAGATATCCGCCATTGGTCTGTGCTGCGGCCGGCATTATTGCGGTCGCGACCATTGCGGCGGCTATCGAAAAGTAAGCAAGCCCTGGCTTTAGGAGTCTCATTGAAGCAGTACCTCTGTCGGTTCGTTTAATGATATGTTATCGGGGTTCGGCGCTTGGCCGTCGAAACAGTAGTTTATCAAGAGCATATACCATGCCAGCGATCCGGCATCGGTCGCGGACGACAATGCGCTTCAAGCCGATCCGCCTGTTCTTGCCGGTCCGGAGAGAAGAAACGATTAAGGGAACAAGGGGATAACAGCTATGGCTGACGCTGAAAAGAAGGCGGTCGTGATCCACGCAGGCGACGAGATCTTCATCGGGATCTCACCTAGTGGACACGCGCAAACCATTGATACGAAAGGCGCTAGAAGCCTGGCGCCGTCGCCTGTCGAGATGCTTATGATCTCCGTAGCTTCGTGCACGGCGGTCGATGTCGTCTCGATAATGGAAAAGAAACGGCAGGTCGTCCTTAGCTACCGAGCCGAGATCACGGGGACACGCAGGGACGAACACCCGCGCTCATTCACTTCTTTCCACGTTCACCATATCGTGCACGGCCGTGGGGTATCGGAGAAGGCTTTGGCAGACGCGATCCGGCTTTCGGACGAGAAGTACTGCTCTGTCGCAAACACCGTCAGGCCTGCGGCCAAGATAACCACAAGTTTCGAGATCATCGAGGTGGAAGAATGAAGAATGCTTTGAGACCGGCGGCCTTCCTGGCCGTCGTCTGGCTTCTGCTTGCGCCATTGGCCCAGGCGCAGGAGACGCCGCCGGACGAATACGTCCTCGAGCGCTGGAACAAGTTTGCGGCGCAAAAATGGCACGAGACCGACTTCTCGAAGACCGTGCTGACACAGGACCGCATTTCGGGACTCGACAAAGAAGAACCGGACGAATTCCAGGAAGAGGTCAGCGAACTCGCCTTGCTCCGCGGCGTGATATTCGGCAAGCGCGGAAGGATCTTCAAGGACCGCCGTATCCAGGGATTTCTGGCTCGGCAGTCCTGGTACAAACCGAACGCTGAATTCACAAACGCGCTACTGACCGCTAACGAAAAGAAGAACCTGGACCTTGTCCGGCTGAGGGAAGCGGAGAAACGCTCGTACGTCGCGCCGGGCGATCTCCGGTACTGGACGGACAGGAAGATCCCGGAGGACAAGCTTGTCTATGCCACCGCCGCCGAATGGCGGATCATGATCGCCGAGGTCGAAGCGATCCACGGCCGCCGTTTCGACAATGAGCCCTGGCTTCAGAAATACTTCGAAGAGCGTTACTGGTACGAACCGAAAACCGACTATTCGCCGGATGCCCTGAACGAGATCGAGAGATCGAACCTTGAGGCGATCCTTGCGAGGCGAAATGAGGAAAGGAAGATCGCGGTCTACGTCGGCGATATGGACAAGTTCCAGACCTCGCTGCTCACGGAAGAACTGCTCGACGGGCTCACGCTCAGCGAGCTCCGCCTCGTGCGGAACGAGTTCTTCGCAAGAAACGGCTATCGGTTCGCATTCCCGGGGATTGCCCAGCACTTCGAATGGCGCGAGTGGTACGTGCCGCTCGAAGACCAGTCGAAGGTCAAGCTCAGCGAGATCGAAGAACAGAACGTAAAGCTCATCGAGAGGATCGAGAAGGAGATGCGGGAGAGGCTTGCGACCGAAGCTATCAAACCGGAAATGCTTGACGGCCTGTTCGTCGAAGACCTTCGGATACTCCGCAACGAGATCTACGCTAGGCGCGGGCGGATCTTTAAGGACGAATACCTTCAGGGATATTTCAAGACCCAGAGCTGGTACAAACCGGATCCCGAATTCAAAGACGAGATGCTCAGCCAGGCCGAGCTTACAAACCTGGCGGTGATCAGGGAGGCGGAGGAACTCGCGATGAGCCGGTTCGACGCCTTCGAGGGCTGATAGGCCTCGACCTTAAGTTCCGCGTGACGGAACGACAAACGATCAAGGCGGCGGGAACCGGAAACGGCCCGCCGCTTCTGCTTTTCGCCATAGAAGCCTATTCGCCTTTTGTGCTAACCTCAACACTCGTAATGAAAGTCGCAACCCCCGAAGAGATCGAGCTCAGGAAGAAACGCAGCGTGCTCGATAGACTGCGCAACCGGCTCGTGATCCGCGAAGAAGAGATCACCGAACTGCGTGCCGAACTGGAGCAGTTCGAGGCGCAGTACACGATGGAGGTCGGACGCCTTTACCATGAGCTCGACGAGGTCGAGGCCGAGATCGCGGAGGAAGAGGTCAAGTTGAATCCGGAGGACGAGGAGATCAGGAAACGCGCTGAAGAGGCGCGGAAGCGTGCTGAGGATTCGGCCGACGCACTGGACGAGGAGAACTGGCAGGCCTGCACTCACAAGTGGAACCCCACGACCGAGGCCCGCAAGGCCTATTACAACCTCGCGAAGATCATTCATCCGGACCTCGCTGTCGACAACGAGGAGCGCGAGAGACGCCACGGGCTCATGGCGCAGCTTAACGACGCCTACTCGGAAGGCGACCAGAAGCTCCTGAACAAGCTTGTCGAGGAATACAGGGACTCGCCGGAACTCGTGAAAGGCGATTCAGTGGGCGACGAACTCATCCGCGTGATACGCCAGGTCCATCAGGTAACGAGACGTTTGAAGGAACTCCGCGAAGAGCATCTCGAACTCGAGCTCTCGGAACTGTTCGTCCTGCGCGACAAGGTCCGTGCGGAACAGCTCGAGGGCCGTAATCTGCTCAGCCAGATGGCGGAACGGACAAAGACGCAGATCAAGAAGGCGAACCGGCGCCTTGGCAATTTGCGGAACAGCGTCGAGGCAGAAGAACGAGACCCGGAAGAACGTTTCGGCTTGAACGTGTCCGCTTTCCGATAAGCGCTCATTCTCTCCGACCCATTCACAAGTGAAAGACACCCTGCGAACTGATGTCGCCATAATCGGTGCCGGACCTGCGGGACTCTCCGCGGCGCTCTGGTGCGACGAACTCGGGCTCGATCGCCTCATACTCGAGGCCGGCCGCGAACCCGGCGGACAATTGCTCTGGACCCACAATGTGATCGACAACTATCTCGGCTTTAAAGCGGCAAACGGGCGCGAGGCAAGAGACCGTTTCCTCGTCCAGATCGAAGAAAGAGGTCTGCATATCCTCCTTGAGAACGTTGCGGATTCAGTCACGAGCGATCCCCTCAGAGTCCGCCTTCGCAAAGGGGAAACGATCCAGCCCCGAGCAGTGATCATCGCGACCGGCGTACGAAGGAACGAGCCGGAACTCCAGAATCTGAAGACGTTCAGGGGCCGCGGCATACTCGAATCCGGAAAGCGCGATAAGGAACTTGCAGCCGGCAAGACCGCGATGGTCGTTGGCGGAGGCGACGCGGCGTTCGAAAACGCTCTGATCCTCGCAGGCACGGCCGACAAGGTCTACCTGGTACATCGCAGCGAAGAGTTCAGGGCCAGGCCGGAATTCACGGACGCAGTCCGCGAGAACGGCAAGATCGAGATCATCACGAATTCCGAGGTCGCACGCCTTGATGGCTCAGACAGGCTTGAATCCGTAACGCTGACCGGCGAAGGGTCGGAACGAAGCCTCTCCGTCGGCGCTCTCATCTTTCGGATCGGGGTCCGCCCGAACTCAGAACTCGTTGGCGGCCTGGTGGCGACCGACTCCCGCGGATACATCAATATCAACTCGAATTGCCGCACCGATGTCGAGGGCATATACGCGGTCGGCGACGTCGCAAATCCCGTCTCACCAACCATCAGTTCAGCTGCCGGAATGGGGGCTACTGCCGCAAAGGCTGTTTTTTCTTGGATATAGCTACGATCTGATATACAATCTGCTGAATCATTTCCGATCAGCTGAATCATTCTTTGGTCATATTGACCGAAAATTTGAATTTTCTACAGAATTCTCCAGTAGGCAGTCTCGGCCTGAGACAGCCCGACCGGCCGTTCCTGCCATTATTTCAGCGCGATAGGTGCGCCTACCCCAACTGGAACGCAAAATGCCTTATTTTAAGTCAGTTACGTCGCAATCAATCGATTTCCAATCAGAACTTAAGGAGGAGCTATGAGTTTTAGTAGATTAAGACCCAAGGTGTTTTCGGTCTTGGTGGCGCTGTTTACCTGCGCCATTTTGGTCGGGAGCATCAACGCTCAGTCTGGTACGTCCAGGATCAACGGGACTGTGACAGACCAGACCGGCGCGGGAGTGCCGGGAGCGACCGTGATGATCACGAATCCGGCAACGGGATTCTCGCGAACCATCACGACGGATACCAGCGGCAGCTACAGCTTCCCGGGCATTCCGCCGGCGACTTACAGGCTCGAAGTTGAAGCGGCAAACTTCAACAAGGCCGTCGCAAACAATGTCCAGGCGCTTGTCGACTCGACGACGAACTTCGACGTCGCTCTGCAGCCGGGAGACGTTACCGCCGTCGTTGACGTCACCACGAACACCATTGAGTCGGTCGTCAACACGCAGGATGCGAGTATCGGTAACAACTTCGTACCGGAACAGATCACCCAGCTGCCGACCAACCTTCGCAGGGTAAACGACCTCCTGAGCCTTCAGCCGGGCGTTACGCGCGACGGTTACGTGGCCGGCGGACGCAGTGACCAGGCGAACATCACACTCGACGGCGTCGATATCAACGACCAGCAGACCGGCGGACGTACGGCGCAGTTCCAGACCACACAAGACTCGGCTCTCCGTGTGACGACCGAATCAGTCGAGGAATTCCGCATCACCACGACGAATGCGAACGCTAACCAGGGCCGATCGTCCGGAGCCCAGATCTCTCTGATCACAAGGCGCGGATCGAACGACTTTAACGGCGCGGCGTTCTATTTCATAAGGCCCACGAAGTGGTCGGCGAACGACTTCTTCAATAACCTTTCAGGTATCGACAGGCCTAGCCTCAACCGTGACGTATACGGAGGAAGGATCGGCGGCCCCATCCTCAAGGACAGGCTGTTCTTCTTCTATTCGTACGAAGGCCAGCAGCAGGAACTTGAACAGTCTGTCGTCAGGACGGTCCCCCTTGCCCATATGGGTAACGGTGAGATGCGGTTCTTCGGAACCGGACCGACGTGCGACAGCTCCGGCTTGTGTGTTCTCAACACGGCGGCCTTCAATAACGTTTACAACGAAGTTCTGCAGAATCCGGCGGCTGTCGCCGTGTTCGCTGACGTCGTGAGCCGGTATCCGGCGAACGATACATCGGTCGGCGACGGCATCAACACCGGAGGCTTCAGGTTCAACTCGCCTACGACCATCAAGGAGAACACGCACATCGCGAGGTTCGACCTTACGATCAACGACAGCCAGGATATGTTCGTCCGCGGAAACTACCAGTGGGATAATTCGTCGGGCGTTTCGGCATTCCCCGATACTCCGACGACCGCTTTCTGGTCGCATCCGACGGGCCTTGTGGTCGGCCACAACTGGACGATCAGCTCAAAGGCGATCAACAACTTCCGTTACGGATTCACGCGCCAGGCGTTCAGCAACCAGGGTGATTCGAGCGATCCGAACATCAGCTTCAGGTTCGTTTACTCGCCCAGGCTCTACACGAGGACGCTCAGCAGGGTGACGCCGGTTACGAACATCACCGACGATTTCACCTACATCAAGGGCGCTCACACGATCCAGTTTGGAACGAACATCAGGTTCATCCGCAATAAGAGGTCTGACCTCGGAAACGCGTTTGATTCCGCAGTCACGAACCCTTCGTTCTACAACCTCTCCGGCGCTGTCGTTACGAACGCGATCACGAATGCTGGCTACACGATCGACGGCGGAAGCGTTGCCGCGGCACAGGCTGCTGCAACGGCGCTTATCGGAAGATACTCGCAGTACTCCGGTAACTTCACCTTCGACATCGACGGCAGCGTTCTGGCGGCGGGAACTCCTGCCAACAGGAATTTCGCTACGGAAGAGTATGACGTGTATGGACAGGACATCTGGAAGCCGTTCCGGAACCTGACGCTCACGATGGGTCTTCGGTACGCGTACAGCCGTCCGGTCTATGAGAAGAACGGATTCCAGGTCGTTCCGGATACGCCTCTCGGTGATATCTTCGACCAGCGCGTCGCGAGCGCGCTTGTCGGTGCACCGGCGAATCCGTTGGTTAACTTCGTTCTCGGAGGACCGGCCAACAATGGTCCCGGCTTTTACGAGAAGGACCTTAACAACTTCCAACCCAGGATCGCGGCAGCGTGGTCGCCGAACGTAGGCGGCTCGCTCGGACGTTTCCTGTTTGGCGAAGAGGGCGATTCCACCATTCGAGGCGGATTCTCCATCACCAACGACTACTTCGGCGGACAGCTCGCCGTCAGCTTCGACAGCCTGTCTTCGATCGGCTTTACGAGCTCGACGACGATCGCGGCGAACACCTACGACATCACGGGCTGCGGCGCGACGGTAGGGGGCGGAGTTCCTCCTTGTGCACCGCTGTTCACGGGATTCAACCAGGATGTTCGTGCGCTGCCGGGTATCCCTGCCCCGCTCCAGAGGTTCTCAACGCCTGCTGACGAGGCTCAAAGGATCGAGACCTCTCTCGATTCGACCATCACCTCGCCGACCCACTACTCGTGGAACCTCACCTACGGAAGAAGCCTTCCGAAGGGAGCTTACTTCGAGGCAAGCTACATCGGCCGCGCCGCGCGCAATCTGTTCGCGACGCGAGACGTGATGGCGCTGAACAACCTGGTCGACCCGGCTACGGGAATGGACTGGTACACGGCTGCGGGAATCCTGCACGACCTCCGTTTGGCGGACACGCCGAATGCGAACGTGCCGACGATCCCGTATTTCGAGAACCTGTTCCCCGGAGCAGTGGGCATCTTTGGAGCCCCCGGAACCACGGCAACGCAAGGTATCTATAATCTTATCTCGCGCGTCGACGGTTTCGACATTCTCGACTGGACCTTTGTACAGCTGCTGATCGACGACGTGGGTATCTTCCCGAACATGTTCTTCCATCCGCAGTACGCGGCGTTCTCGGCTTACGGAACAACCGCTTACTCGAACTATCATGGAGGATCGTTCTCGTTGAGGCAGAGGCTGGGCAACACGCTTAGCTACGACATCAACTACACGTTCTCGAAGTCGATGGACAACGCTTCAGGTCTTCAGACCGGGGCTTCTTACGGATCACAGTTCATACTGAATCCGCTCCGGCCGGACGACAACTACGCACTGTCCGACTTCGATACGAAGCATGTCGTTAACGCAAACTTCCTGTTCGAACTTCCGATCGGAAGGGGCAGGACCTTCTTCACGGACGCCAACCGCTTCGTTGACGGCGTGATCGGCGGATGGCAGCTCGCCGGCGTTTACCGCTGGAACACGGGTCAGCCGCTCGCTACTCCGTTCGACCAGGCCCAGTGGGCAACCAACTGGAACGTCCAGTCCAACGGTACGCGGATCCGCCCGGTCGACTTCACGGTCGTTCGAGACACCCGCAACGTGTTCGCCGACCCGCAGGCCGCATTCAACTCTTTCCGCAATGCCCGTCCGGGCGAGACCGGCGAGAGGAACGCGTTCAGGCTTCCGGGCTACCAGACGCTTGACCTGGGACTTACGAAGAATTTCACGATGCCGTGGAATGAGAATCACAAGTTCCAGTTCCGCTGGGAGGTGTTCAATGTAACCAACGTTCAGTACTTCGGAGCTGGAAACATCACGCGTGCTTCCTACGGGCTTCCGCAGGATCCGGAAACGGGTTCGGCCAGCTCGAGCTTCGGACGTCTGTACAACTTCACGCAGGGTTCGCCCCGCTCTATGCAGTTCGGATTCAGGTACGAATTCTAAACGGACCTGATGAGTGCAGCCGGCCGGGACCTTTGGG
>JAGFIQ010000139.1 GCA_024103495.1 Aridibacter famidurans | reverse complement strand
CCTGCAGGGCAATCCTTACGCGGACCGGGACCCGAAGTCTCTCGCTGTCACGTTGCTGGCCGATGACGCCGATCCGGAAAGGCTGGAGCCGATCCTGGAAGGCGATTACGGCAACGACGAATTCGCCGTCACGGGCGACATCGTGTATTTGCATCTCCCGGACGGATACGGCCGGACAAAGCTCCACAACAACTTTTTTGAAAGCAAGCTGAAGACTTCCGCGACCACAAGGAACTGGCGCACGATGAACAAGCTTGCTGAACTTGCGAGGAACAGATGAACACTGCCGGATATTCAGGAACTCCACTCGCCCAGAAACTCGGGTTTGAGGAAGGATTGCGGATCTTTGTGAAGAACGCACCGGAAGAGTATTTCGAGTGGATCGCGCCGCTGCCGTACAATACTTCATTCCATTCGACGCTTGTAGATAAGATCGATCTGGCCCACGTGTTCGTTTCGCAACGTCCCGAACTGGAGTCCCTTCTTGAAGAGCTCTACGACCCGATCTCGCCGGACGGGATGATCTGGGTGTCCTGGCACAAGAAGGCTTCTAAGATCCCGACCGAGATCACTGAAGACGTCATTCGCGAGATCGCCCTCCCGATGGGCCTTGTAGATGTGAAGGTTTGCGCGGTCAGCGATATCTGGTCGGGGCTGAAACTTGTGATAAGGAAGGAGTTGAGAGACTAAGGAATCGGAACCCGGAGCGCAAGCGACGGGCATAGCTGAGGACTGAGGACTGAGGACTGAGGAGCGTGCCCGATTACAGTCTCCGAATCACGATCCGACCCACATCGCGGACGCCACCCGTTTACAGCAACGCTTTGCGCTGCAAGAGGTACCGCGAACTTCAGTTTGCGCCGCGCGCTAGCGCGGAAAAAGCGGGCGGGGACGCCCCCGTTTAGAGCAGCGCTTTCCGCTGCTAGAGGTACCGCGAACTTCAGTTTGCGCCGCGCGTCAGCGCGGAACTCCGTGCCCCCACGCCCCCGTTTAGAGCAGCGCTTTCCGCTGCTAGAGGTAGCGCGAACTTCAGTTTGCGCCGCGCGCTAGCGCGGAAAAAGCGGGCGGGGACGCCCGCGGTCCAGGGCGACAAGCTGAAGCTTGTCGTACTTCCTCTCAGTCCTCTCTCACTCCTCGAGTTCCTTCTTCAGATTCGCTAGGCCCTCGTCGAAATCCTTTGAGATCGCCTCCTCCATATCGATGAACAGCATCATCACGTTGAAGGGAACCGGCATCCGCCCTTTGAAGCCCCACTTAACCTTCGTCTTGCCGCCTTCCGCGTCTTCTGTGATGAGCCACGCGTCGGCCTTTGACTCAAACGGTTTCAGGAATCGGAGCTCGTAGTCGATGCGCTCGCCGTCGGTGATCTTCTTGATCTCCTGTTCGCCCGCACCGACATCATCGCTTTTCGAATCCCACGCCGAAACAAACCCGACCTCGCCGTCCTGTCCCCTGAACTCCTGCTTCATATTCGGGTCCTTCTTTGCCCAGGGGGCCCAGGTGTTTTGGTTCTTTAGAATACGAAGGTACTCGAAGGTCTCGGCCTTCGGTTTGTTGACGACTATCTCGCGTTCGGTTCCGAATTCGCTTGGGGCGATTCCGACTAGAACCAGGAAGGCGATCATTCCGAGCGCGATGATCGCGACAAATGCGATAAGGATCTTTTTCATAGGATTTCCTTTTTTAGGGGCAGGACCCGTGCCTGCCCCCAATTGTCCGAGCAAAGGCGGGCACAGGTCCCACCCTACTACTCTTTCTCCTTGTACGGCACGATCAACTCCGCAGAGTTGTTCAAAGGGCTGTTGACCGCCCTCGAGACGATGTGGCTCTGCAACGGATACGGGAACGGCTTCAGGACAGAAGCGTTTCCCTCCTTCAGCCATGCCTCGATCTCCGGTTTCGTAAGCATCACGGGCATCCGGTGATGATACGGCTCGACGTCATCATTGGCATCCGCCGTCATTATCACGAAGGTCCTGCCGTCGGATTCGCGGTCGTTTTCCCAGTAGCCCGCGAAGCCGAACGGCTTCTGGTCCTCGCGATAAAAATAGACGGGCTGTTTCACGTCGTCGATGACCGCCCATTCGTAAAATCCGTCGGCGATCGCGACGCATCGGTGGTTCTTGTATAAATACTTGAACGAAGGCTTTTCGAAGATCGTTTCAGACCGCGCGTTGATGAAGGGCTTTTTCGGGTCCTTCATCCAGTGCGGCACAAGGCCCCACTTCGCAAGCTCTCCGTCGTACTCGCCGCTTTCCTCGTCAAAGGTCGCGATCAGCGCCGGCTGGGAAGGCGCGATGTTGTAGCTCTTGGAGAATTCGGGATAGTTGAACTTCCCGGGTATGATGTCCGCTATCTCTTCGATCTCTGACTTGCAGGTATATCTTCCGCACATGATTAGGGCTCGTTCGGTGATGGCTTCCTGTGAATTTCCTAGATGTTATTTCACTTTTGAATATAATTGAAGCTCTTTTCGGCCCGGAGGGCCGCCATTCTTTCAAGTCATTTTGCGAGGTGCCGATATGAGCGATCTTATCCTGGCGGGGACCGCCAAAGGCCTTTTCACATGTAAGAGGAACAACGGAAAGTGGGACGTGGGTGTCGACTTCGAGGGCAAGACCGTGTACTCGATCGGCCAGGCCGGTGACCGTCTTTTCGCTTCACCTTCGACCGAATGGACAGGAACGGAGCTCGCTTTCTCCGACGATCGCGGCGCGACCTGGCAGGTGAAGGAAGGCGACCCGCTCGCGTTTCCCGAAGAGACAGGCGAAGCGCTGGCAAGGATCTGGCAGATCGTTTCGGATGGATCGGACAGGATCTTCTTCGGCGTCGAGCCGTCGGCGCTTTTCTATTCCGACGACGGGGCTGAGTCGTGGCAGATAGTCGAGGGCCTCTGGAACCATCCGCACCGCGAACACTGGGTCCCGGGCTTCGGCGGCAAGTGCCTGCATACTTTCATCAAGCTGAACGAGGACACCTGGATCGCGGGAATGTCGACCGGCGGCGTGTACCGGACGGACGATGGAGGCGAGACCTGGGAGGCTTGCAACCAGAAGATCGTGGCGCCCTTTCTGCCTGAGAAGACACCGGAGTTCGGACAATGCGTCCACAAGATCGCGTTCCACCCGGCGGATCCGGACACATTGTTCCTTCAGCATCACTGGGGCGTGTACCGGAGCGACGACGCAGGACAGACCTGGTCAAACATCAGCGAAGGCAAGGACCTGCCGACCGATTTCGGGTTCGCCTGCGTTTCGAACAAGCCCGACACGGCGTTCATCATCCCGATCCATTCCGACGGTTTCCGTACTTTTCCCGAGGGCAAGGCGCGCGTTTACAAGACCGAGGACCGGGGAGAAACGTGGAAGCCCCTTTCGAAAGGCCTGCCGCAGGAGAATTCGTTCGACTGCGTCCTGCGCGATTCCTTCTCGTCGAACCACGAAGACCTTGCGTTCGGAACGACCGGCGGAAGCCTCTACTTTTCGGAGGACGACGGCGAATCCTGGGAAACGGTCGCGGACCATCTGCCGAGGATCACGTGCGTGAGGGTGTACTGAGAGAGTGGTGAGGACTCCGCCACCGTTTAGAGCAGCGCTTTGCGCTGCCGAGGTAACGCGAACTTCAGTGTGCGCCGCGCGAATGCGCGGGACTCCGTGCCCCCACGCCCCCGTTTAGAGCAGCCCTTTGGGCTGCCGAGGTAACGCGGACTTCAGTTTGCGCTGCGCGAATGCGCAGAATCCCGTGCCTCCACGCGACCCCGTTTAGAGCAGCGCTTGCGCTGCCCAATCGCGCGAACGCGCGATCGAGATATGGCGACCTGCTCACGTTTCGCGGCCATTCAATATCTCTTCCTCCCGCCAGTGATACCGGCGATCCACCGCCAGAGGGACCGGCTCCCGGTTTGCTGGGTGCAGTGCTCTGTAGCTTGACCACTTCCAGTCCTGCGGCTTCCCGCACAGTTCTGCCCTCACAGGGTTCATATGTATGTAGCCGATCTTCTGCAGGAAGAACTTCGAAGTTCTCAGGTCCACTACCGAGGATCGCGTCTGCCAAAGGGCGAACCTCCGCCCTCTGATGTTCAAGCGGAGCCTTTCAAGAAGACGCGCATCGTCGTTTCGGAGAAGCCGGTCGATGATCAGCCTCGCCGACTTTCCCTTGATCTTGTTCAGGATCGTGCTCAGTTCCGGACGCAGGGGATTTATGATCGTGTGTACGTGGTCGGGCATGAAGACGTAGGCCGCAAGCTTGAACGGATGCTTCAGGCGGATCTCGTCGATCACGTCAGCAAGTATCCGGCACGAGCCTTCGTCGTTGAAGACGCGCGCCCTGCGATTGCAGACCATCGTCACGTAGTGGAAGGTGTTCGGATCGTCGGTGAGGAATATCCGGTCCATAGCTCGTCGGAAAAAGAGTAGCCGGACCGGGGATGAATTGTCTTTAACGATCCTGAATTATTCGAATTAATGATCGCGCGTTCGCGCGATTGAGCAGCCCGGAGGGCTGCTCTAAACGGGGTCGTGTGGTGTGCGCGGGTTGAGTCGGGCTGCGCCCTCCTAATGCAGCGCAAGCGCTGCTCTAAACGGGAAGCGTTGAGGCACGGAAGTCCGCGCTAGCGCGCGGCGCAAACTGAAGTTCGCGGTACCTCGGCAGCCCGGAGGGCTGCTGTAAACGGGTCGCGGAACGACAAGCTGAAGCTTATCGTACATCCGTTCCCTCAGTCCTGAACACCTCTCTTCCAAATCACCCGCGTTTCCAATAGAATACCGGGACACAATTCATACGGAGGACTTTATCAATGGCTAATCCTGTCAACTGGTTCGAGATCTATGTGGACGACATCGATCGCGCGAAGGCGTTTTACAGCAAGGTGCTCGGGATCGAGTTCACAGAACTTCCCTCGCCCGACGAGGGAGAAATGTGGGCGTTCCCGATGGAAGAGAACGCACCGAACGCGGCCGGCACGTTGATCAAGCATCCCGCCGGAAGCCCCGGGATGGGCGGCACGATGGTGTATTTTTCGTGCGACGACGTTGCCGGACCTGCCCGGCGCGTTGCCGAAGCCGGAGGAAGCGTGATGCAGGACAAGATGAGCATCGGCGATTACGGCTTCATCGCACTGATCCGGGATACGGAAGGGAACATGGTCGGGCTGCATAGCCACAAGTGATCGCGAAGCGAGTTCCAGGTTCAAGGTTCCACGTTCAAAGAATAGGCTTCGAACGCCCGGGGGCTCAGTGTCTGATTAGGCGACGGTTTGGCCGGGCTCGGCAGATTGGCTAGTCTTGGAACCTGGAACTTTGAACCTGGCACTCAGAATCCTATGCCCAAGATCTACATACATCCGCAGTTCCATACCGCGCCGAAGATGTCGTCCGAAATGCAGGTCGAGGTCCCCGGGGAAACTACCCTCGGGGAGTTCATCCGGGAGGTGTGCGGTCCAGACAAGCGTCTGCTATTCAAGATAATGGATGAGACCGGCGAGGTCCGTCCACACGTCGCGATCTTTGTCGGGAACGATCACTGCAAATATCTGGGCGGGCTCGATGCGAAGGTCGCGCCTTCGGATGAGGTGTCGATCTACCCGGCGCTCTCCGGAGGCTAAGCTGTTGAAGTAAAAAGGCAAAAGTGAAAAGTAAATAAGCCCTCAACAACACGCCCTTCTTTACTTTTTACCTTTTACTTTTTCCTTTTTCTTTTCGCTTTTTTACTTTTTACTTTTTCCCTGAACCTATGGAAGACACAATGATCAAGAATCTGGAGGAGAAGACGGGCAAGCCGTTTTCCCACTGGATCAACGTAGTAAGAAAATCAGGACTCGTGAAGCACGGCGAGATCGTCAAGATGCTCAAGACCGATCACGAGTTCACGCACGGCTACGCAAACCTTGTCGCCCACAAAGCGAAGCAGTCGGACGCCGGATCGGCGGAGGACGCCGACCTGGTATCGGACCAATACAAAGGCAGGGAGAACCTGTACCCGTTCTACACCGCTCTGATCAAAGAGATACAGAAGTTCGGCAAGGACGTGGAGATCGCGCCGAAAAAGTCTTATGTAAGCTTGCGGAGAAAGAAGCAGTTCGCGCTGATCCAGCCCTCGACGAAGACCAGGCTCGATATCGGGATCAACATTAAGGACGTGAAACCGGAGGGCAAGCTTGAGGCCGCGGGAAGCTGGAACTCGATGTGCAGCCACCGCGTCCGAGTCGAATCGAAAGACGACATCGACAAGAAGGTGATCGGCTGGCTGAAAGAAGCATACGAGCAGGCGGGGTAGACTCCTGAGGACTGAGGACTGAGGACTGAGGACTGAGGACTGAGGACTGAGGACTGAGGACTGAGGACTGAGGACTGAGGACTGAGGACTGAGGACTGAGGACTGAGGACTGTGGACTGATGACTGAGGTCTGACGTCTGTGGACCGAGGACTGCGGTCAGTCGGCTGTTGATTGAGCTCCTTACGCTCAACTCCCTCGGCTGTTGTCTCTTGGTCTGCCCTAACAGGCGATCGTATC
>JAGFIQ010000127.1 GCA_024103495.1 Aridibacter famidurans | reverse complement strand
TACGTCCCCGGCCTGCTTCAGAAGATCTTCAAGGGCGAGCCTCTTCCGAAGGTCGGGCTGTTCACCTCGAAGGACCTTTATCCGGAAGCCGCATTCGAGTTTGACGAGCAAAGCAGGGAACTGTCTGTGAGCCTCAGGAACCGCGGGGGCGGGATCGGTCCGGTTCAGGTGCTTGTGAACTCTAAGGAGGTTGTGGAGGACGCCCGTCCGGAGGGATTCGATCCGGAGGCGGGAAGTGCGACGTTGAGGGTGAGCCTCGAGGGAGCTCCGTTCCTTGCGGGGAAAGAGAACCGGATAGAGGTGGTGGCGCGCAACCGCGAGGGGTCTTTGACGAACAAGGGGACTCCGAAGGGGTCGAGATCGAGCAAGGTATCTGGGGACGGGGGATCACTTTCGGCCCCGGACGTGTACGCGATAGTCGGGGGAGTGTCGGACTACACGGGGGACGATCTGGACCTCAGGTTCGCGGCGAAGGACGCGGAGGACTTTGCGAGGGCGGTGGAGCTGGGGGCTCTGAAGCTTACTGAGGACGAGAAGGGGGAGAGGCGTCCGGAGAAGGTGCATATCAGGCTTCTGACGAGCGGGGGCCGGGATACGCGGGCCGGGTTCACGGTCCCGGACGCGAAGGCGACGGGGGCGACGAAGGAGGAGTTCCGGAAGGCTTTCGAGGACTTTCGGGGAGCGAGGCCGGAGGACATATTCATCGTGTATCTTTCGGGGCACGGGACGTCGGTCAGCCTGAACCGGGACCCTTCGAGACCGGGAGGGGACACGTACCTGTACCTGACGCAGGAGGCGACGACGACGAGCCGTGACGTGCTTGCGGTGAGCGGGGTGAGAGAGGCGATGGCGCTCTCGAGCGACGAGATAAAGGAGCTGATGAAGGGGAACAATGCGCTCAAGCAGGTCCTGATCCTGGACACGTGCGCGGCCGGGGCGGCGGTGGAGAGCCTTGTCGGGAGAAGGGACATGCCGAGTGACCAGATAAAGGCGCTTGAGAGGCTGAAGGACAACACGGGATCGTACGTGCTGATGGGAAGCGCTGCGGACCGGGTGAGCTACGAGGCGAGCAGGTACGGGCAGGGGCTTCTGACCTACTCGCTGCTGCAGGGGATGAAGGGAGCGAGGCTCAGGGACGGCGGATACGCATACGTAGGGGAGCTGTTCAGTTACGCCCAGGACACGGTGCCGCAGCTGGCGGCGAACATAGGCGGAGTGCAGAGGCCATTGATAATCGCACCGGAGGCGGCGGGGAACTTCCCGTTCGGAAGGTTCACCGAAGAAGAATGGAAGCAGATCACTCTCGCAAGCCCGAAGCCTCAGATCCTGAGGCCGGTACTGATCAATGAGACGCTTCGGTTCGACAATCTCAGGCTTCAGCCGATGTTCGAGAAGGCATTGAGGGAGGCGAGCTTTGTATCCACGCGGGGCGGCGAGGAGCCGAAGATAGTCTTTATCGACGCGGACGAGATGTCGCAGGCCGTCCGGCCGAGCGGGACTTACTCGATACAAAATGGAGAGTTGAATCTGAGGATGGTACTCGTTCGCGGTAACCGGAGACTGGGAGAGGAAATACTTGTAGACGGAAAGGAGGAGGATATCCGGTCTGTGATCGAATCCGCGCTTGAGGCAATGATCCGTGAATTGGGAAAAGACCTCTAGAAAAGAAAGTTCGGCATTTCGGCAGCCGCAGGTTCTTGCCTGACCCTTTGCTCAGGCCGCGCGCCTCGATCGGTCTACCGGAATTCGATTGACGCACGACAACGGTTGTCGTGGCGAGATCTGCGGGTGCAGGAAATGAATGTACCCGTCGGTTGTAAGGTTTCGGCTATGTCGCACACGTTGGAGTATGGGAAGCAATTCCCGACTACACAAAACAATAAAAAAAGGAGAACTCTGATGACAGATAGATTTGATCAAGCAATTGAAACCATAAGAATTAAGAAGTCTCTTATTTTCTTTGTCCTGACTCTGCTTGTGCTGACGGCCGGAGCGACGATCGCAAATGCGAAGGGAAACAAATACGGTGTATTTGTCGCTATTGAAGACTACAAGGTCGCTCCGCTTCCCGGGACGGCAAAGGACGCCAGAATGTGGAAGGAGACGATGATAGATTACTTCGGTTTCACCGAAGGCAATACAAAGCTGGTGCTCAATAAAGACGCCACGAGAGCAGGTATCCTGAACTCGATCGCCGAAATGGCGAAAAAGGTGCAGCCCGGCGATCTGTTCGTTTTCACCTATTCCGGGCATGGCACGCTCTGGTTCGACCAGTATTCGCCTGTGAGAGATGAGGCAAGGAAGATCTCTGTGGATCTCTGGGCGGGAGAGACCGAGGATTCCCACATCGTGTATCCGCTCGATTATTATGACGCCGCGATAGTGCCGATAGACGCGGATGATGAAGGATCAGGAAGGCTCTGGGGCAACCTGATCCTCGACGACGAACTGTTCTTCGCGTTGGCCCCGATCGCCGAAAAGGGCGCGCGAGTGGTCTTCATATCCGACAGCTGCCACTCGGGAACCATCGCCAAGGGAGAGGTAAAGGCAAGCGAGTACAAAGCGCGCTTTGTAGATCCGGCAGACGTTCTCGGTGAGGACGCACTTAAGAACCTCAAGGCGCCGGCGAACCAGAAGTCCGGCCGGCTGAGCATCAAGAACGGATTCTACCTGACTCTTTCGGCGTCCAGCGACACGGAAGTTTCGTGGGGCGGGCCCAACGGAGGACTCTTCACATCGATGGTCACCTCATATATCAAGAGGAGTGCAGATAGATTGAAGGAACTGACGTACAGCGAGCTGCACGTGATCACGCAGGCCCTCGTCGTCAGGATCAGCGAGGAGCAGCTGCCAACGGTGCAGACCCCGCAGATCGATCTGTTCGCGTTCGATGTATCCAGTGAAGACAACAGCTGGGCGGACAAGATCTACGGCGAGAGGATCTTCCAGCCCTGACCAACCTGGACAATGGAAAGAAAGGGCGGCGTGTCGGTGCTCGTTGGGCAGCCGCGCCGGCCTTTTTTTCGGTAGGAGGCCGCAGCAACGTGGCGAGAATAAGTTGTGAGTAAGAGATCGATAATTTTAGTTCTGATCCTGGCAATCTCGCTTTGCCATCTATGCGTCGAGATCGGCGTGCCGGACAGGGCAGAGGCCGCAAAGCAGACGACGCCCGTCAAGCGGGCGCTCCTGATCGGGATCAGCGAGTACAACACGAATCCGACAAACAAGAGCTTCAAGGGACTGCCTTCGGTCAAGAACGACGTCCGCGCGATGGAGATCCTCCTCGGCTCTCCCGCATACGATTTCAGGATCCGAAAAGTGGAAGATTCGGACGCGACGCGGGACGGGATCCTGAGGGCCATCCGCGAGCACCTGATCGAGCCGGCCTCAAAAGGGGATGTTTCCCTTCTCTATTTCTCAGGTCACGGATCGCAGGTGCAGAACACGCTGGGGGGCGAAGCGGACGAGAAGGACGAAACGCTTGTTCCCTACGATGTCGTTCGTCCCGTCAGGAAGCGGGACGATCTGCGCGATATCCGGGACAAGGAGTTGAACGAACTGATCAATGAGGCGGCCGGTAAGGGGATCCGCTTTACGGCGATCATCGATTCCTGCCACAGCGGATCGATCGCCAAGGGCGAAGACGACGTCAGACAGCTTGAACCGGCTGAATTTGACATCAAGGAGAGTCCGAAGCCGACGCAGCTTGTGAGTCCGTCGGAGAACGGATCGTTGATCTATTCCGCCGCAAGGGAGTTTCAGCGCGCGTCCTCAGGCCCTTACGGCCACCACGACGTATTTAGGAAGCTCGGCTTTACCGAAACGGACACCATCGGACATTTCACGGCAAACCTTCTGGTCGTTTTGTATGAGAATCCTGCGTACGCGGTCACTGCCGAGACCTTATTCCGAAGGGTTGAAGGGCGAATGAGGGCGAAAGGTATCCGCCAGCGTCCCGAGATCGATGCGGGAAAAGATCGCAGGAGCAAGACGATCTTCGGACTTGAGCCGGCGTTAGAACAGTTGTTGTTGCCGGTCGAGAAAGGTGATGATGGCGAATTCTATCTACTTGGCGGCCTGTCGAACGGTCTGTCTTCCGGTAATGACCTCGTGCGGGTTCCGTCGTCGGACGGTGAAGACGACGAAAATTACGTCAGGATACGCCTGACCGGCGTGGAGCTTGCGAAGAGCCGGTTCGATGTGATATCCGAACACACTCTTGCGGACCTCGAAGAAGGTGACCTGTTCAGGCAAGAGACGTGGGGAATGGAAACCGGTCCTTTGATCTCAGTTTGGCCCCCTCCATCCGACTTCACCGGCGCGCAGCTAAAGGAAATGGCGCGGGAGGTCCGGTCCTTTGCCTCGGCCAAAAACCTTCGCGTCGTCGAGTCACCGCTCTACGACGCCTATACGCATCTCCTCAGCTATGAACACGAAGGCCCGGCTGCTGTCTGGACCCTTACTTTTCCGTCGGGCCGCAGAGAGCGTCTTGAAAAAGTCGTGACCGCGGCCGATCTGGAGGACCGCCTCTCCGGAACCGGCTTTGGTAAGGACGACGCACTGTTTGTCGCGTATCCACCGCCCAAGGAGTTCGAGCAGGCCCTCGGATTTTCCGGGGTCGATTCGAATGGTGCGATCGCCAGGTCGGCGAACCGAAACGGCGCGACCTATCTGCTTGTCGGAAGATCCCGTACCGCCGGAGAGGAAACAGTGCTGGAATATTCCTGGATCCTTCGGTCAGCGTTCGATAGGCACGATCCGCGAAGGGCCCGGGATCAGGACGGCATCATCAATGCGCTTCCCGAATCAACGGACTGGGTGGACTATGCAGAAGGAAAAGATGCCGTTCAGCGCCTGCATACGTTCGCGGGAAGAGTGGCGAGAATAAGCGGTTGGCTGGCCCTTCAACCGCCGCCGGGTGCAGAAGCCAGGTTCCCTTACCGTCTCGAGATCCGGAGTAAAGAAGGGCGCCCGCTCGGGAATTCCGAGCCGCTTTACGAGGGAAGAGAGTACAGGGTCTTTCTGGTTGCGGACAAGGAATATCTTGAGGCGAATCTGGGCAGGTATGAATTGACCTTCTTTGCCTACCTTGTCGCGATCGACAGGAACGGAAACGCGGGGCTTCTGCACCAGCGAGGCTCTGAAGTTCGGATCGCGATCGATCCGCTTGATCCTCAGACGGAGATCGAGCCATCGACAACCTGGCACTTCGAGATCGGTCCTCCGGTGGGTACGGAGAACTACGTCCTCCTGATGACCAACTCGCCGCTTCCCGACAAGTCGATACTTTCTTCGGAAGGGGTGCGGACGGATGGCGGCAAATTCGTGGGCGACCCTCTTTCCCAGCTGCTCAACCGTATCGGTGACCCCGTCGGTTCGAAGCTGACCAAAGGGGGGCTCTCGACACCGGAGAACTGGTACGTTCAGACGGTTACCAGGGTGAGCAGGGAGAGATGATCGTGCGACGGTTCACTCCTGTGGATTCGGTACCCGATGCAACCCGAGAATTCCGAACGATGATGAGAGATCTGATCCAAACATTGATACGCACCGCGTTCGTGCTGGGCCTGTTCGCGATCTTCGGCGCAGCGGACTTTTTCCGGACCGCGTCAGCCCAGGACGACGCGATCTCCGCGCAGTTGGTGGTACAGACCGGCCATAATGGGTACGTCAATTCTGTTGCCTACTCTCCGTCGGGAAATACGATCGCCTCGGGTAGCCGCGACGGTACGATCAAGTTCTGGTCTCCGGTAACGGGACTCGAACTTCTGACGATCAAGGTGGGTACCGGGTATCCCAATTCGATCAAATTTTCGAGGGACGGCAAGATGATCGCGGCCGGGGGTTCGACCGGGGAACTTGGTCTTTGGGATGCCTCAAACGGCGCTGCAATTCTCACGGTGAAAGCGGATGACGAATGGATCAAATCTGTAGGGTTTTCACCGGACGGCAGGTTCCTGTTTTCTTCGAGCAGCGGTGGAAAGATCTTTGTCTGGGATACAGCAAAAGGAACACGTGTCGGGGAATTAGCCGGCCACTCAAGAAGCATCTCGTCGTTGGCGATCTCCCCGGACGGAAGCCGCCTTGTTTCGGGAGGCGAGAGAGGCGAGGTTCTGCTATGGAGTCTTGAAGACGGCACGGTCGAAAGGACACTGCAATGTCAGAAGTATGCGGTCAGAGCCGTCGCTTTTTCCCCTGACGGTCGCCTACTCGCCTGTGGAGGGGCCGGCGACGGAATAGACATCAGGGTATGGGACGTTCAGGAAGGTATTCTGAGAGGAGAACTTCGAGGCAACGGTATGGCTGTCACGGCTTTGGAGTTCTCGCCGAGCGGCGGAATGCTTGCTTCAGCGGGGGGAGACATCGTCAAACTATGGCTGTTGGACTCGATGCAGGAGTCCGCGACTCTTACTGGCCACGAAAATCTTACAGAATCGGTGGCCTTTTCTCCCGATGGCGGCCAACTCGTATCCGGCAGTTGGGACACAACGGTTCGGATTTGGGATGTACGAACCAAAACCTTGAAAAGAGTGCTGAGCGGGCTTGTGAACCAGGTGTTCTCATATGCGATCGCTCCCGACGGAAAGTACCTGGCGGTCGGCGGAGAAACCGGTTTGACGGTCCGTGACCAGACCATATCCCACAATACAAGGCAGTTTGCCGGACACCTTCGGCCCGTGATCGCATTGGCTTTCTCACCGGATTCAGAGGTTCTGGCATCGGGGAGTCAAGACGGTTCTATCGGGATTTGGGACATTGACACAGGAAGTCTCAGGCATCGCCTCACAGGTCACACCGACTGGGTAACATCTGTTGCGTATTCTGAGGAAGGGAAACGCCTTGTTTCCGCAGACAAGGATGGGAACGTCAAAGTATGGGACCTCGGCTCTCAAACGGTAATCAGTGAATTCGTACATCGTAAGTACAGCGCTGTCTCGGTAGTATTTTCGCCGGACGGTCGCAAAGTGGCGTCGGGCGGGCAAGATGGCGTCATTAAGATATCGGACCTCCGGTCCGGCAAAGAGCTCAGCTCTTTTGAGATCCCCGATGGTGAGCTGGGGTTTGTATTCACAGTTCGCTTTTCACCTGACGAGAGCAGGCTTGTAACCGAATCTGCTGACCGGATGGTAAGGATCTGGAATACGGGATCGGGCGAAATGACCGAAGTCCTCAGCATTGACGCCGATGAGACGGTCAACAAAGTGATCCAGATTTGCCCGCGATTCTTCGAGTTTACAAAGTTCAAGCTGATCGATCCTTTAACTCGCTTGACCTTCTCTCCGGGAGTAAACGGGAGACTGGATCTGCGCCGGTCAGGAGAGAACGGGAATCTCGCAAGCCTCCTTCTATTCGTAGGTAACGAATGGGCGGTGACGACGCCGGGCGGGCTGTTCGACTCATCGGCGGGCGGTCGCGAGATGCTTCATTACGCGCTTGGATTGGAAACCATCACGCTGGAACAGATGAAGGATGTCTATTACGTCCCCGGCCTGCTTCAGAAGATCTTCAAGGGCGAGCCTCTTCCGAAGGTCGGGCTGTTCACCTCGAAGGACCTTTATCCGGAAGCCGCATTCGAGTTTGACGAGCAAAGCAGGGAACTGTCTG
>JAGFIQ010000124.1 GCA_024103495.1 Aridibacter famidurans | reverse complement strand
GGATTCACGTACTGGGGAAGCGAGGGCACCGAGGACCTTGCGCTCACCGCATACGCTCTACGCTTCCTGAAGGACGCTTCCGGGACGATCGACATCGACGCTTCCGTGATTCGCAAGGCAGAGAACTGGCTGCTCTCGCAGCAGAAGAGCGACGGGCGCTGGGTCGTGACGAACCGTTGGTACACAACGGAAGACTCGAGGCGGACGCGTTTGACCACTTCGTACGTCGCTCGGTCGCTCGCGATGAGCCGCGTCGAAGCGAAGGAACCGACCGATCTCGACCGCTCGCTGGGTCGCGCTTTGTCGTATCTGAAGATCCGGAACGCCGAGATTGACGAGCCTTACGCGCTTGCGCTCTACGGGCTGGCCTCGCTCGATGCCGGACAGAAGGAAGAGGCTGAATCGGCAGCCGCGACGCTTCGAAAGATGGCGATCCCGGAAGGGGCGGCCGCATACTGGAAGCTCGAGACGAACACTCCGTTTTACGGCTGGGGAACCGCCGGCCGGATCGAAACGACCGCACTCGTCGTCCAGCTCCTGGCAAAAATGTCGAAAACCGGGGAAGAACGCGGCGCCGTTGACAAGGGCATTTTGTTCCTCTTGAAGAACAAGGACCGCTACGGCGTCTGGTATTCGACCCAGACCACGATCAACGTCCTCGACGCCATACTCGCGACGCTCGAAAGAAGTACAGGCGAAGGTGAGCGCAGCGCGGTGATCAAGGTCAACGGGAGGGCGGTAAGGACTCTCACCCTTCCGCCTTCGAATGAACTCGCGCCGGTGATAGAAACGGATGTCACGGAGGAGCTGGCGGGCGGCGCCAATGAGATCGAAGTGACCGTCGGCGACGATTCGACCGTGATGGTTCAGGTCGTGAGAACCCACTACATTTCCTGGCAGGATGCCCTGGACGATGGCTTGGCGGAGATCGAATCAGGCTCGAACGAGACGGTCTCAAGGCTTCTGGAGCTGGACTACTCCTGCGACAAACAAAGCGCAAAGGTGATGGAGGAGGTTTCGTGCAGCGTACGTGCCGAGCGGGTCGGTTTCCGGGGGTACGGGATGCTTCTCGCCGAGATCGGCATTCCTCCGGGAGCGGATGTCAGCCGCGAATCGCTGGACAGGGCCTTGTCCTCGAACTGGAGCGTGAGCCGATACGACGTGCTTCCCGACCGCCTTATCGTGTATATGTGGGCACAGCCGGGAGGCACGCGGTTCAGCTTCTCGTTCAGGCCTCGTTACGGGATCAATGCCCAAACGCCCGCATCGGTCGTCTACGATTACTACAACGACGAGGCGAGGGCAGTCGTGGCGCCTCTCAGGTTTTCGGTCGAAGAGAATTAACAGGGATAAAGGGGGTGAAGGAGATGGGAAATTGAGAATTGGGAATTAGTAAGTGGGAATTGATAGTTGGGAATTGAAGATTCAAGGGGCCGCGTCCGAACTCGACTCGTTGCGGAGCGCCAAGGTCCAGACCGGGATTTAGATTTTCAGGCAACGCCTTTGGCGGCGCTCAAATGGCACGATCCCGAGAAGGGTGCCCACCATACAGCAATTCCGGATGCTCAACTTCTGGAGAGTCACAACCATCAATTTCCAATTCTCAATTATCAATTTCCCATCTCCTTCACCCCCTTTATCCCTGTTTGTTCAATCTTCCGAGAACTGAAGCTCCTCAATGATCTCCTTCATATACCGCTTGCCGAGTTCAAGCTCTTCCGGCTTGAGCGAGACAGCGCCGACGACGGCGTGACCGCCGCCTCCGTATCTCTCGCACAGCTCCGCGATGTTGTGCACGCGCGGCCTGGGCGCCCAGGGGTTCGAGCCCACCGAGATCTTCGTCCGGAACTCGCTCCGGGTGAGCGCGACGTTGTAAGTCGTCTGCGGATAGAAATAGTAAGGAATGAACTTGTTGTAGCCGTCGATGCCCTCGTCGGTGAGATCGAAGCTGACGACGCCTTTCGAATAATTCGCCCTTTCTTTGATCAGCTCGACGGTCGCCCAGTGGCGTTCGAGGATCGGCTCGAGCTTCTCTCGGATCTCTTCACTTCCGACGACCTCGTCGAGAGTCTTGCTCTGCAGATCGACGATTATCTTCTCGATGAACCGCGGGTCTTTCTCCGTCTCGATCACCTGCATCAGCTTGAGCGCCGAAGAGCGGAGTTCGACGCACTGGGCGGGCGATTCGTAAAGCGCGCCGTCGATGATGTGCGCCCATTCGATCAGCTCGTCAAGAAACGGGTCCTCGAACCCGAACTTCTCCTTGGCTATCCGGGCGATGAACTCCGCGCAGGACTTGCTTTCCGTGTCCAGGAACTTCTTGCCTGACTCGTCGGCGAGAAAGTGCTCCTCATCTTCCTTGCTTAAAAAGGCCGACTGATGATGGTCGAACCACCACGTAAGCCGGTCGTCCGCGCAGTACTTGAAATCCACGATCGCGTTTTCGTCGCCGTCGAACTGCTCGCGGTCGAAAGCGTTTCCCGCGCGGTGCATTGTCGGGGTGTACGCGATCTCCGCACCCTTGTGCACTTTTTCGCGATAGAACCTGCTGAAGATCGCCGCCGACGAAACGCCGTCGAAACAATTGCCGTGGTAAAGTATCCGTAATCTCATACAGTTGCCTAAAGCCCGTCCGGGCAAACATTTAAGAGTAGAGGCCGGGCAGGCAATCGT
>JAGFIQ010000116.1 GCA_024103495.1 Aridibacter famidurans | reverse complement strand
AGGATATCTTCGAGGCGAACCGGGATGTCCTGGACAATCCGGACCTGATCCATCCCGGCCAGGAACTGAAGATCCCGGGAGCGTAAGTGTTCTTCCAGTGTTTTGGAAGGGCCGTCCGAATGGGCGGCCTTTTTCACTTGATCCTTCGTTCGGATCAAGAGTGAGGTCATCCAGCAGAGTTGATTCCGGCTCCGTTAGGAGCCCGATGTCTGTAGCATCAGGCATTGAACGATGATTCCAGCCCCATCGGGGCTGAATTTGTACCATGCTCGCTGCGCTCCTAACGGAGCGCGGGTTCGGTCCCTGACATTCTGCTACAGACATTTGGCTCCTAACGGAGCCGAAATCTCGATTATTTTTTGAAACTGAATCGCATATAGCCCGCCGCCCGTTTATCTGATAAATTCCCGCATATGTCCCAATCCACCGATTTCGTAGTGATCGGCAGCGGCATTGCAGGCCTGCGCGCGTCCATCGCGCTCGCGTCTGCGGGCGCGGAGGTCACGGTCCTCACGAAATCGAAGGCGAGCGATTCAAACACCGAATGGGCGCAGGGCGGCGTCGCGGTCGTGCTTTCGGACGACGACAACGCCGAACTGCACGAAGGGGACACGCTCGAAGCGGGAGCCGGCCTGTGCGATCCGCGGGCGGTCGAGACTCTGGTCACGGAAGGCACCCGGTATATCAAAGAACTGATCGAATGGGGCACCGAGTTCGACCGCGAAGGCGGCAGGCTTGTCTTCACTCAGGAAGCGGCGCATTCGAGAAGGAGGATCCTTCACGCACACGGTGATTCAACCGGCAAAGAGATAGTCCGGGCGCTGATCGCAAGGGCGAGGCAAGAGAGTTCGATCAGGCTTCTGCCCTTTGCAGACACCGAAAGATTGCTCGTCCGCGACGGGCGCTGCATAGGTGTCCGGTACGCGGATCCGATCCTGAAAGCGCCTCGCGACATTTTCGCAAGGGCCGTCATACTTTGTACCGGCGGCGCCGGCCAGCTGTATCTTCATTCCACGAATCCGCCCGGCGCGACCGGCGACGGCATCTCGATGGCGTATTTCGCCGGCGCCGAGATCGCCGATATGGAGTTTGTGCAGTTCCATCCCACTGCACTGAATCTTGAGAAAGCGCCGCGCTTCCTGCTTTCCGAAGCCATGCGCGGCGAAGGAGGCATTCTCCGGAACGCACACGGAAAGCGGTTCATGGGCGACTACGACGAGCGGCTGGAGATGGCGCCGCGCGACATCGTTTCGCGGTCAATCGTTCGGGAAATGAGAAAGACCGGAACGCGCACGGTGTATCTCGATATGACCTCGAAACCCGAGGAGTTCCTTGTCCATCGTTTTCCCGCGATCGCCGCAACCTGTTCCTACTACGGGCTCGATATCTCGAAGGACCTTTTGCCGGTTTCCCCGGCCTCTCATTACTGCATGGGAGGCGTGCGGACCGACCTCTGGGGACGGACGACTATCCGGGGCCTGTACGCCGCCGGCGAGGTTACCTGCACGGGAGTTCACGGCGCGAACAGGCTTGCTTCGAACTCTCTTCTGGAAGGCCTTGTGTTCGGAGCCCGCGCGGGAGAGGCTGCAATCCGCGACGATTCGGATCTTGAGTTCGATACGTCATTCTCCGGGGCCTCCTCCGCGGGAACGCTTAACGCTCGCGTTTCGACTGCGGTCCGCAAGCGCGTCAAACGCGGTATGTGGGAATGGGTCGGGATAATGCGCGACGGCGAATCGCTTTCTCGTGCGCTTTCCGAGTTCGAGCAGATCGCGAGCGCAAATCTGTCGAACGCGTCCAGGAATTTCGTAACGAACGCGCTGCTCGTGACCCGCGCGGCGCTTTGGCGAGAAGAATCCCGCGGGGGCCATTTCAGGACGGATCATCCGGAACCGCTCGATGAATGGCGCGTACATTCCATTCAACGCGACGGAGAGGAGATCCGGTCCGATTCACGCATAAATTTTGAAAGGGAGGCGGCGGTATGAAGAAGATATTCCTGACCGTGCTGATCGTGTCCGTGGCGCTTAGCGCAGTGGTAGGGATCGTCGTGATCCTTGTCGGCAACTTCGGCGAGTTCGAGAGCAAGGTGCTGATGACGACCTTTTCGATCACCTGCGCGAGCATTCTTGGCCTTGCCTGCGGACCGGCTTACGAGTCCGGAAGGGGCCGCGCTGTCTCGCTGACCGGCATAGTTCTGGCGGTGCTTGCCGGCACTTCCTGGATCATCCTGATCTGGACGGACGCTGACCTCAGCGAATTCGTTATCAAGTCGATAATGACCTTGACCGTCCTCGCGGCTGTATTCGCCCATGTCTCGCTGGCACTAATGGCGAGGCTCGACAAGAAATTCCTGTGGGCGCTCTACACGCTTTATCTTTCGGTCGCGGCACTTGCGGGGCTCGTGCTCAGCCTGATCTGGTTCACGGATGCGTTCGAGTCGGACCTTACCTTCCGAATGCTTGGCGTGCTTTCGATCCTGGTTGCCGCATTGACGATCCTTTTGCCGGTTCTACACAAACTGAGCGATACAAAGACGGATCCGGCGAAGATCGACGCGGAGATCGAGCGGCTGAGAGCGAGGATAGCGGCATTAGAAGCGAGGAAGGGGCAGTCGTGAGTCTGTTCAGTCTGTCGAGTCCATCGGGTCTGTTGAATCTGGCGAGTCTTTCGGCTCCATCGCACGAAGACTGGTCTCACAGATCGCTCGGGCGAATGCCGCGAAGCGGCTACGGATGGTAGCCCCGGGCAAGCCGAAGGCGCAGCCCGGGGTTAGCGGGAAAAAAGGATCCTTAGCCCCTGAGGGGCGGCGGACGAACAGATAGTGCACCGTTCCCGCCTTGCGGCGGGCGACAAGCTGAAGCTTATCGTACATCGCGGCCAAAAATCATCCGGAGCCGCGTAGCGGCGGCACGACCATTCACCCAAGGATCGAGTGCGCAGAGTTTTTTTTGGGGGTAAGAGTTAAACGCTAAGGTCGCAAGGGACGCGAAGGTATTTAGATGGCCCATTTACGTACAGGTCTGAGGTTTCGCTGTAGTTCCGGACATTGATCAAAAGGAATGAAGAAGGAATTCCTTTGCGACCTTGGCGACCTTAGCGTTTAGCTCTTGCCTGAAAAATCTTCGCGTCCTTTGCGACCTTTGCGTTGAAGACCTTTCTAATTTCCACTCAGGCGACAAGCTTTTCGTAGATTATGAAAACGCCCAGGGCAAGGCTCAGAAAGCCCGCCGCGCCGAGGATCGTCTTGTTCAGCGCGTTGAACTTGCCCGATGTGATGTGGATTGGCAGGCCGATCAGAAGGCTCATCAGCATCATTCCCGCGATCGATCCGATGCCGAACAGGACGATGTAAAGCAGTGCGACCGCCGGCGTGTCGATCGTAGGCAGGACCAGAAGCATCACGCCCGCACTTCCGGCAAGCCCGTGCACCATCCCTATCACCACCGATCGCGGGCTGAACCTCTCCATGTGGTGAGATTCTTCAGTTTTCTCGTCCTCGTGAGTGTGAAGGTGCGTGTGCCTGACGCCGTCGTGCTCGTGCGAGTGAAGGTGGATCTTCGACTGCTGGAACAGCTTGCGGATCGCGTTAACGCCGAGGATCACGAGCATCACCCCGACCAAGGCTTCCAACCTCGCCTCAAGCGATTCCGAGATCTGAAGCTTGAGGAAGATCACGAGCGCGCCCACGATAAGGATCGCGAGCGTGTGTCCCGCGCCCCAGTAGCCGCCGACGATCATCGACGTGAGAAGGTTCTTCTTCTCGGCGACGATCGTCGAAACTGCGACGAGATGGTCAGGGTCCTTCGCGTGCCACAGGCCGAGAAGAAAGCCGAAGCCAAGGATCGAGAGGGTTGAAAGCTCGGAAGACATAGGGCGGACGTGATGAGTAACGAGTAATGAGTAATGAGTATTGAGTTATGAGTAACCAGTAATGAGTAACGAGTAATGAGTATATTCCTGAAGTTGTCGCGAGTCTATTGAGTCTGTTCAGTCTGCCGGGAAGTATGCCGCGGAGCGGCATCGGAAGGTAGCCCGGGGCAAGCCGCAGGCGCAGCCCCGGGTTGCGGGGCGCCCGCCATTCCTCTTCGCCGCTTTAGCGGCGGCATGTCAGGAGACGCGAGACACGGGGGTCGATTCAATCCGGAGGAGTTACGGAAGGCAGCCCGGCGCAGCACCGGGGTCCCGGAAAGAAAACGATCCCAAGCCCAGGAGGGGCGGCGGACGATCAGATAGCGCACCGTTCCCGCCTCGCGGCGGGCGACAAGCCGAAGCTTATAGTACATCGCGGGCGTAGCCGCTCCGCGGCGAAGAGATCTCTACGGCTCTTACCCGGGGTTTCGCCTTCGGCTTCACCCCGGGCTATCTTCCGTAGCCGCTCCGCGGCATGCGCCCGCGCGCCCCACGATTCGATTTCTGGTTACACAAACCCGACAGACTCAAAAGACCCGCCAGACTCGATAGACTCAAAAGACTCGCCAGACTGCACTACACCCCCGGCATCGCCTTCTTCAGCGGTTTAAGGAGTATCGCCAGCAGGATCGCCATCGCGAACGCGCACAGGCCGAGCACGAGGAAGAAGCTGGACTGCTTCCAAATGCTCCAGTAAATGCCAATCATCGTCAGCTTGTTGCCGATCGCGGTCGCGACGAACCAACCGCCCATCATCAGTCCCCGTATATTGATCGGGGCGACCTTCGAAACAAGCGAGAGTCCCATCGGCGAGAGCATAAGTTCGCCGAGCGTCACGATTCCGTAGCCGATGATCAGCCACCAGGGCGAAACAAGGAACTGGTATGATTTCTCAAGGAACACGTCCTTGAATTGTGTCACCTGCTCCGCCGATGCGACCTTGCCGAGCGCCTCCGTCAGCTTGTCCGCTCCCGAGCTCTTGTCGTCCTTCTCGAACTTCACCTCGAGGATCAGATTCTTGCCTTCCTCGTTCTTCGCTTCCGCGACCTTGTTGAGAAGGTCCTCGGGGACTCCTTCATCTTTCAGATAGCTGATCACGCGCTCGTTCACGCGGAACGAGCCGCTTCCGAACAGGGAACTGTCCACCTGCTGGCTTTCGCCGACGAACGCCGCGTAGGAGAGGAAGAAGAACGAGCACGCTACAAGCAGCATTCCGAATCCCATCTTCGCAGGCGTAGAAGGCTCCTTGCCCCGGTCGTCAAGATACTTCCACAGCCAGACAAGAGGGAAGGTCAGTGTCACGACCCAGAACGGGTTGATCGCGTTCGAGATGATCCCGGAGACGTTCCAGTCGGTGTTGTCGTTCGCCCAGTAGGTCAGCGTCGATCCGTTCTGGTGGAAAACCATCCAGAACACGATCACGATCGCGAAGATCACGATCAGCGCCGCGACGCGCTTCCAGTTCGGGACGCTTGCCATCAGCGAGGCCGCCTGTTCGTCGAGATTCGCCGGAGGCAGGTCGGAGACCGTGTCGTCGTCCACGTCCTGGATCGTTGGCTCCTCGACCTTTGTCCTCGTCTGGGCAAGTTCGTCCGCCCTTTCGACCTCGCTCTTGAACCACCAGAGGATGCCGACCGAGATGACCATTCCGAAAGCCGCCACCGCGAACGCGGGATGGAATCCGAAGTTCGCCTTCACGACCTCCATCACCACCGGCGCCAGGAACGCGCCGATGTTGATGCCCATATAGAAAATGTTGTACGCGCGGTCCTTCAGGTGGCTGCCCTCGGGGTAGAGGTTACCGACCATCGTCGAGACGTTAGGCTTGAAGAACCCGTTACCTATGACAAGGCACGTCAGTGCGGCGTAAACCGCCCACATCGCGGGGATCGAGAGCAGACCGTGGCCGGCCATGAAGAAGAACCCGCCGATCATCACCGCCTTTCGGTAACCGAGGACCTTGTCGGCGAGGAATCCGCCGATCAGGGGGCTCGCATATACGAACATAAGGTAGTTCGCGTAGAGCGAGGTCGCCTGTGCGGGCGTCCACGAAAAACCCTCTACCGGATCCTGCAAGTAGAGGGTAAAAAGCGCGAGCATCGAGTAGAAGCTGAAGCGCTCCCACATCTCGGTTGCAAAAAGAACGTAAAGGCCTTTCGGGTGCTTTTTCGGATCGGCGTTGTTTGACATAGGCTAAGTTTTCATTGACCAGGGACCATTGACCAATGAGCAATGATCGTTTCAGTGTGAGCTTGAAAATGCAGTCGGGAAGATTGCGACAGAATATAGCAGAAACGGGGATTTTGTGGAAGGAGGAGACGGGAGACAGGAGACAGGAGACAGAAGACAGGAGACGGGAGACGGGAGACGGGTGACGGAAGACCGCTTAGTCGCGTAGCGACGACGTGAGGTTAGCCGTGGGTAAGCCCGAAGGGCGCCACCCACGACAGAGGACGCGCCGCGGATAAAGACGAGCAGCCGAGCTCTGACGAAAGACAGAAATGAAAAGACAGAAAACAGGAGAAGGGAGTCCG
>JAGFIQ010000096.1 GCA_024103495.1 Aridibacter famidurans | reverse complement strand
GGCTACACGCTCGGCTGCCATTCGCTCCGGCACTTGATCGGCGGCAGCGTCGATGAGATCTCGAAGTTCAAACTCCGCTGGGACGGCTACCGCTGCGTGACCTGCCTCAACAACCGGCATATGGTCTGGGCTTGGTGCAGTCTGTTCGTAGTCGGCTTTTCTGACGTTTACGTCCGCCTCTGTTCGATGGGGATCTGGACCGACTGGAGGATCTTCTGATGCCGGAACACGATTTATTCGAACACGACGTGATCGTCATAGGCGCGGGAGGCGCGGGGCTTCGCGCCGCGATCGAGGCGTCCGCCGCGGGGGTCTCCGTCGGGCTCATTTGCAAATCGCTTCTCGGAAAGGCGCATACCGTGATGGCCGAAGGCGGGATGGCGGCCGCGATCGCGAACGTCGACGAGCGCGACAACTGGAAGGTCCATTTCTCCGACACGATGCGCGGCGGGCAATACGTGAACAACTGGAAGATGGCGGAGCTTCACGCGAAGGAAGCGCCCGACCGTGTCCGCGAGCTTGAAGCGTGGGGGGCCGTCTTCGACCGCACGCCGGACGGCAAGATACTGCAAAGGAATTTCGGAGGCCACAAGTACCCCAGGCTTGCGCACGTCGGAGACCGAACCGGCCTCGAGATGATCCGCACCCTGCAGGACTACGGCATCCACCAGGGGATCGAGGTCCATATGGAGGTCACCGTCGTCGCCCTCTTGAAGGACGGCGACCGCGTCGCGGGGGCGCTCGCGTACGAACGTGAAAAAGGCCGTTTCAGGGTTTTCAAGGCGAAAGCGGTGGTGCTTGCCACAGGCGGAGTCGGGCGGGCGTTCAAGATCTCGTCGAACAGCTGGGAGTACACCGGCGACGGCCATTCGCTGGCTTATCACGCGGGAGCCGAGCTCCAGGATATGGAGTTCGTCCAGTTCCATCCGACCGGAATGGTCTTCCCGCCGAGCGTGCGCGGGATCCTTGTGACGGAAGGCGTACGCGGCGAGGGCGGCATTCTGAAGAACAACCGCGGCGAGCGGTTCATGTTCGACGACATCCCCGATCTCTACAAGGAGCAGACCGCCGACAACCCCGAAGAGGGCTGGCGGTACACCCAGGGCGACAAGTCTGCGCGCAGGCCGCCCGAGCTTCTCACGCGGGACCACGTGGCGAGATGCATCGTGCGCGAGATCCGCGAGGGACGGGGCAGTCCGAACGGCGGAGTGTTCCTCGACATCGCCTGGATCAAGGAAAAGAGGGGCGACGCGGAAGCGCACATCAAGAAAAAACTGCCTTCGATGTACCACCAGTTCAAGCAGCTGGCGGATATCGACATCACGAAGGAGCCGATGGAGGTCGGCCCTACGACCCACTATATGATGGGCGGGATCAGGGTCGACGCGGAGACGCAGATGTCCACGATCCCCGGGCTCTTCGCCGCCGGAGAATGCGCGGTCGGGCTTCACGGCGCGAACCGGCTCGGAGGCAACTCGCTTTCGGACCTGCTCGTGTTCGGTAAGCGCGCCGGAGAATTCGCGGCGAAGTTCGCTTCGGAGAATGGCGGCGTGAGCATCGACGAAGCGCAGGTCGACGAACAAACGCGAAAAGCGCTTCTTCCGTTTGACGAATCGCGAACCGAAAATCCCTACGAGATCCAGGCCGACCTTCAGGAAATGATGCAGGACAAGGTCGGCATCGTCAGGAAAGAGGAAGAGATGCTCGAGGCAGTAGCCGGAATCGGCGAGCTTTGGAAACGAAGCGCGAAAGCGAAGGCTCCCGGCAATGTTGAGTACAATCCGGGCTGGCATACGGCGCTTGACCTCGAGAACCTCTTGACGGTCTCGGAGGCGATCGCCCGTTCGGCGATAGAACGCAAGGAAAGCCGCGGCGCACAGTTCCGCGAGGACTATCCCGAGAAGAACCCCGAGCTCGCGAAGTTCAATGTCGTGGTGAAGAAAGCGGAGGACGGCTCGATGGAGGTCTCGAGGTCGACGATCCCGGACATCGCTCCCGAGCTTTCGGAAATTATCAAGGAGATGGGTTGATGAAGACAGCGAGGTTCAAACTCTGGCGCGGAGAGCGCGGCGAGGGCGAATTCGTCGAGTACGAGACGAAGATCACCGAAGGGATGGTCGTCCTCGATGCCGTACTGCAGATCCAGGCGGAACAGGCGAACGACCTTGCCTGCCGCTGGAACTGCAAGGCGGGAAAATGCGGCTCCTGCTCGGCGGAGGTAAACGGAATGCCGAAGCTTATGTGCATGACGCGCCTGAACTCGCTCCCAATGGATAAGCCTGTCACAGTCGAACCGATGCGAGCTTTCCCCTCGATCCGCGACCTCGCAACGGATGTCTCCTGGAACTACGGGGTTAAAGAGAAGATCAGGCCTTTCGCGCCTCGCGAACCGGACGCGGAGGACGGCACCTGGCGAATGAGCCAGAAGGACGTGGACCGCGTTCAGGAGTTCCGCAAGTGCATCGAGTGTTTCCTATGCCAGGACGTGTGCCACGTCCTCCGCGATCACCATATGCACGAGGACTTCATCGGCCCGAGGTTCCTCGTTTACGCGGCCGCGCTTGAGATGCATCCGTTGGACACGGACGACCGGCTAAAGGATCTGAAGGACGATTCGAACATAGGCCTGTGCAACATCACGAAATGCTGCACGAAGGTCTGCCCGGAACACATCACGATAACCGACAACGCGATCATCCCTCTGAAGGAAAGGGTCGTCGACGAGTTCTACGATCCGGTGAAGAGGTTCCTGAAGTTGTTCAGGAGGAAGTAAAAGATGAGTACTGGGAGATGAGTGCTGAGAGATGAGAGAGGGGCATAACAGAAGTCAGGAGACGGGAGACGGGAGACGGGAGACAGGAAACGGGAGACTGGAGACAGGAGACAGAAGATCGGAAACCCTGATCTCCCCTGCCCCGGAGGGGCGACGGATGATAGCCCGGGGCAAGCCGCAGGCGCAGCCCGGAGTAACGGAATGACAGGTATGAAAGCACAGATCGTCACGGATTCGAAAATGAACTCCAAACGCGGGCGTGCGAGTTGCCCTCTCCGATCCGCGTTCATCCGTGTCCTTTCTTCGATCCGGCCTTTCTGGATCTTCCGTGGTGAATTCCCGACAGGCTGAAGCCTGTCGTACCTCGGGCGGGCACAGGTCCCGCCCCTACAAAAAACAATGCCCGAACTAAAACCACTTTCGAAAGAAGCGGTCCCGGCCGCTCTCGAGCGGGCGAAACACTACCGCCTGCTTAACGAGCCCGCCGCGGCCGAGAGCATATGCCGCGACATATTGCGGACTGACCCCGAGAACCAGGAGGCGATAATCACGCTCGTGCTCGCGATGAGCGATCGCGTTGCGAGCGTCTATGCGGTCGGCGATCCGAAGTTCCGGGAATGCCTGGAAAGGATCAGGGACGAATACCTGCGGGCGTACTACACAGGGATCGTTTACGAGCGAAAGGCCAAGGCAGTATTGAAAAAGGGGCCGGAAGGCTCCCAGTCGAACGCGTACGAGTTGTTCCGTCAGGCGCTTGAGTGGTTTGAAAAGGCGGAGAAGATCCGTCCCGAAGGCAACGACGACGCGATACTCCGCTGGAACGGATGCGTGCGCGTGATGGAGGCGAACGCGCTCAGACCGAGAGAGGCCGCGGGGGATTTTCTGGAGTAGAATTCCGGAGTTTCAGGTTCAGCGTTCCAAGTCGCAGGTTCCAAGTTCCAGGTTCAACGTTCAAAGTTCCAGATTTGAAGGGTGAGCAGCTCAGTCCTCAGTCCTTTTTCTCAGTCCTGAGTTACGCCCTCCCTGACGGTCGGGCTACGGACACGCCGCTGACTGATTACGAAGCGGGCAAGCCCGCCGCTAAACGGCTCACTGCTCACCGCATAGAGACACGCTCGCCTTCACGATCTTCACGGGTTCTTTGGGTTTCTCGCCTTCGACATCCGCCTTGTTGATCTCCTCCACGACCTCGAAGCCCCTGATCACCTTTCCGAACGCCGCGAATTTCCCGTCCAGAGTGTCCGCCGATCTCAGAAGAATGAAAAAGCTCGTCGTAGCGCTGTTAGGCTCGTCGGGGCGCGCCATCGAAACGATCCGACGCTCGTGAAGAATGTTGTTCGGCTCGTCAGGGATGGTGCGGATAGCCCGCCAGCGAAGGTCATTCGTGAGGTTCTCGTTCGTGTAAAGATTCCCGCCCTGGATGACGAATCCCGGCACGACCCGGTCAAAGGTCGTCGTGTCCAACGCGCCTGTCGAAACCAGGTTCAGAAAGTTACGCACGGTCTCCGGGGCGCTTTCCGGATAGACCTCGATCACGATCGTCCCTTTTGCGGTTTCAAGCGAAACGCACTGCTTGGCCATCGTTTTGACATCCGCATTGTCCCAGGGCTCGGGCTTTCTCTCCGGCTCTTTCGGGCGCTGGTTTGCTTTCTCCGCCTGCCTGGCCTCCGGTGAAGGAGAAGGCGAAGGAGCGGGATCAGTCTGGGCGAAGTGACTTGCCGCCAAAGTGAGCAAAAGCGGCAGAATGAATCGAGGGTTCAGTTTCATAGGGAAAAGGATAAACCTGACTGCGGTATGGGCTCAACGTCAGAAGCGTTGAATAACATTGCGTCCCCGACCGCTCCTGTCCGACGAGCTTCAGCTTGTCGGTATCTCACTCCGGAGCACAGAAACCACAAAGAGCAAAAGGACACAGATTAACGCAGATGGGCGAGGATCACTTTCACGCAGATCAACGGAGTATTATTCCGAATCTGTGACAATCCGTTCTCCGATCCGTGTTCATCCGTGTCCTTGCCTTTCCTGTCCGGCGAGCTTCAGCTTGTCGGGGATTCACCACGGAGGGCACGGAGAGCACGGAGGGCACAGAGTGTAGACGGGACACGGATAAACAACGATGGTGATGGATATGTAGCCGGACCGCGTTCCGATTTTTTCTCCGAGTCAGCGTCAATCCGTGTTCCAATCCATGTCCATCCGTGTCCTCTCTATGCTCTCCTATCGGCTGTTAGAAAGTCTTTCGGAACAGGTACGACATTCTGATGAAGAACGTCCGAGAGTTTCGCTCGAACCCCGGTTCAAACTGGCCGGTGAACGGACTGGACCCGTTGTAGTTGAAGTCGTCGTTGTAACCCGCGTAGAAGGCCGTCCCGGGGTTTGGCGACCACCCGAACAGGACCTGCCCGCCGGCGTTCCGCCGCAACGAACTGTAATCAAGCCGGAAACGCGCAAATGCAAACCTTGTGAACTGGTAGGTCGAGCGAATGCTGGTGATGTTGGAGACGTAGGCGGTCAGACCCGTATCAAGCCGCTCAAGGCTCGACCGATCGTAACTGAGAGAAACGCGAAACCTGTCGATGGGCTTGTATTCGACATCGGCCCGCAGCAAGAGCTCGTGACCGCCGCCCGGGTCCAGCCTCGCGTCGCCGGCGAGCGCGGCCGGACTCACACGCGGATACCTGCCCGCACCGAAATCGAAGTCGAACGCATTGTAGTTGTACTGCGCCCGCAGCCTCACTGAAAGCTGATCTACAGGGGTGCTGCTGAAGATGCCGAACGTCCTGCTTTGCCAGGTCTCTTGCTCGGGCTGGCCGAAGAACGCGCCGTTCCGCGAAGGGTTTCTCTCAAGGCCAAACTCGTCCTCGTAGACCTTCTGATTGCGGAGCGCCGTTTCGAGAAACAACGAAGTGTTCCTTTGAAAACCGAAAGAGACATTGGCGCCGGTGAACAGATTCTGGAACCTTCCGCTCCAGTCGAATTGCAGTGCCCAGAACTGGAACGAGCGTATGCTTACGACGGCCGCGTCGGGATCAGGGTTCTTGTTCAGGCGATTGAAAAGAAAGATCTCGTTCTGGTCGGAGCGTTCAGCGAATCCCGCGTCCGCCCTGTAAAACCGCGACCTGCCCGAGAATTCTGCGAGCCATCCGCGGGTCTTGCCGTTGTTCGATAGGCTCCCGAAATATCCTGCTCCGTTGCCCGTGCCATATCTGCTGTAAGGAGTGCCGCAGATCTCAATGTTCCGGTTCGCCTGGAACGGATCATTGTCCGGATCGAATCCGGGATCGAAGAAGCAGCGCCTTGAATGTGTTCCGACCAGTTGGAACCGGGAAACGGTCGTGTCGTCTATCCGCAGCCGGCCGTCGATGCCTCCAAGGAAGTTGCGCTGTTCCGGAAAGGTCCTTGCTGTCGCGAACATCCCTAGGGTGCTGTCCTTTCCAATGTCCCGTTTCGCCCTCGCAACCCCGAACAATGCGTTCCGGCCCGCGAATTCGTCGATCCGTTCGCGGACGGATGGGTCGTTCAGGTCCTCCTCGTCAAAGTTCCCCGGTGCGTTGTCCGAAGCGAAGAGCACTCCGAAAGAGTTCTTGCCCTGCTTCCCGGTAAGCTTCACAGCCGCGTCCGGATCGATGATCGAACGCGAATAGAAGACGTTGAGCGGCGAACTGAAGATCTCGGCGCCCTCAAGAAAGAAGGGCCTTTTCTCCGTAAAGAACACGGGAAACCTGAGGTTTGCCGTCACGATCGGCTCGTCGGCCTCGATCTCCGCGAAATCCGGATTGATCGCAGCGTCCAAGGTAATATCCGGTGTGATCGTGAACTTGATGGTTACACCGAGATCCTGCTCGACAGGCCCATTTATGAATCTCCCCGGATCCTGCGCGCCCGGCGGCAGCTGGGACCTGGGAATCGTCCTGACCCTTTTCCCTGTTTCGCTCAGCGTGATAGCCGGCACTATTTCAAGCGTCCGTTCTCGCCTTATGCCTTCGAGGCCCGTGATCTTGCCGTGCTGGACCAGCGTGCCCGAGTTGTTCCGGTCGTCGGGCGTCCACGAGTCGAATGAGCTGTTCAGACGTTTGGTATTTCGTACGAAGTTGAATCCCCAGAGGACGCCTTCTCCCGATCGGTAGCGAAGAGATCTGAAGGGGATCCTGACCTCTACGGCCCAGCCCCAGTCGTGAATCGCCCCTTTCGATTCGTGCACAACGTCGACGCTGTAGTCCGGAAGATCGTCCCCCTCGGTGTAGATGCCGTCCTGCTGGACCCCGAGCGGATTGAACGCGAAGACGTATGCGCGCCGTTGGTCGTCGAAGGTGTCGAGCCAAATCCGTACGTTGTCGTCGGCTAGGATACTGTCGCGTTTCGCGACCGTGGCCCGGATCTTTTCGGGGTCGTCGAAGCACCTGAATGCGACGTAGAGGTTCGATTCGTCAAACATCAGAAGCGCCTCGGTCCTCACCGCGGGGCGTATGTTCTCGCCGGGATACGTCTGAAACCGCGCATTAAACACTGACGCGTTGATCCATTCTTCCGTGGAAACAACCCCGTCGATGACCGGCGGCTGAGTCGTCATGCCGATCTTTACCGGCCCCGCCGCCTCGCCGGCGTCAATTGAAGGGACTTCAGGAGATCCGGATTGCGCGAAGCCCGGAGTTGCAAGAAGCAGCAGCGCCAGAACAATTGTAAGCCGCATCATTGCCCCCGGTCAGACCGGCTTGTTTCGGCCGATCTCTCCTTTACCTGCCCGTTTCCGGCGATCCCCACGCGTAGGATCACTGGCTGAACAAGCCGGTCGTAAGGCAAGAGCTCTCCGTTGCCGGCAAAGGCGTCGAACTGCGAGTTTGCGACGTAGTGAAGCGATCCGTCGACGATCACGCCTGTAGTAGGCAGCCTCACGAGCGGATGTCCCGACTCAAGGGTCTCGCCGCTGACAACGTTTCCGAGCGATTCGTCGAGACGGTACCTGCGCACCTGGCCCGGTTCGGAATGAATGGCGATCAGGCTGCGGTCGAAGAAGTAGAGACCGTCGATGCCCTTCATCGTGACATTTTCAGGATATTGGAGATTCAGGAATTCTTTGGTCTTGACGTTCAGGGTTTTGACGCCGAATCGATGAGCGATGAAGAGCAGACTGCCGTCGTCGGAGATCGCGATCCCGTTCGGCGCGGCGAATCTTTCCGGCTTCAGGAATACCTCCAGCTCGTCCCGCTCCGTCGAGATCGTGTAGATCGCCGCGTCGTCGAACATGTGAGTGATGAAGACGTCTCCTGAAGCATTCACGACAAGATCGTTGAAGAAATGGACCTCGCCGGGCCGGTCGAGCACGTACTTCCTGATCAGCTCGCCGGTCCCCAGATCGAACTTGAATATTCCCGCCGGGTTGGTGTCGCTCTTCGAATATCCTTCAAGGTTCTCCCCCATCGAGCTGCACACCCAAAGGACCCTTCTCGCCGGATCCACCTTCATACCGATCACCTGCCAAAGCCCGTGCGCCTCGCGAGACGCGAAATCGGAAGCCACGCCGTCTTTGAACCTGACGATCTTTCCTTTCCTCGTGCTTCCCACATAGAAGGCCTTGTCTACGGGGTCGTAAGCGACGTTCTCCGGAAGAAGGTCCTTTTCCATAAGGCTGAACGAGATATAGCTGTTGATCACCGGCTGAACGGTGTCCGCGGTCTGCGCGGCACAGGGCAGGCCGGTGATCGCGATTGTCAAAAACGCGGTGATCGCTGTTCTCATAGTGAGCTCCTTTCTTGCGGGTAACATTGCCGGCGCGATCTCCTCTCGCACCGGGCGGTTCCCCGGAAGCTATACCGAACAGCTTTGGATTGAAACGGAAATGCAGTGAGGCGGCCCGTGCGTGAAGTGAGGGCCGGGAATGCCGATGCGGCAATTTAGAAACGGCCTTCGAGAATGCGCTCAGCATTCTCGCGGTAGCTTCTGCTGAGCTTGAACCTCTTGCCGCTTTCGAGCTCCACGTAATACTCGCCGTGGAAATGTGGATGGAGCTCTTTGATACGGTCGGCGTTGACGATCGTCGATCGGTGTATGCGGAGAAACCGTGACGGATCGAGTTTCGCTTCAAGGTTCTTGAGCGATTCGCGCATCAGGTGCGACTTGCCCGCGGCCCTTATCGATACGTAATACCCGTCGGCCTCGATCCACTCGATGTCGTTCGTTTTGACGAACGACACCCTTCCGGACGAACGTATCACCAGGCGTCCCGGCGGATCGCCCGTTCCCGTGACCCGCCCGGCGGAGAGATCCCTTAGAAGCCCGGTCAGACGATCGCCGATCGAGCGGATCGACATCGTTTCGATCCTCTCGGCCGCGAGATCCAGTGTTTCTTCGAACCGTTCGTCATCGAACGGCTTGAGCAGGTAGTCAAGCGCGTGAAGATCGAAAGCCCGGACCGCGAACTGATCGAATGCCGTCACGAAAACGATAAGGGGCATCTTCTCCGGATCGAGACTTTTCAGGACCTCGAAGCCGTCATTTTCGCCCAGCCTTATATCGAGAAAGACCAGGTCCGGCGCATTTTCATTGATGGCGGTCACGGCGGCGCCGGCAGAACTGCATTCGCCGGCGACCTCGAAATCACTTCTGCCCTCGAGAAGCTCTCGGATGCGCTTTCTTGCCGGCGGTTCGTCGTCAACGACCAGCACCTTGATCGGCGTCCTGGTTTTGCCGGTTTCTTCAAGTTTCATCATCGAGGAATCGGCACGGGATCACTATCTGTGCCTCCGTGCCTCCTTCGGCGACGCGAGTGATCGAGAGATCCGCGTTCCCGCCGTACAGCTTCGTCAGGCGTTCTTCTGTATTTCTCAATCCGACTCCGAATTCCGGAGAGGACCCGATGCCGCGTCCGTTGTCCCGAACGCTGAGTCTCAGCGCGGGACCGTCCATTTGCGCGCGTATTTCTATCCGGCCGTCCGAGCCGGCACCCGGGAGTCCGTGCTTCAGCGCGTTCTCCACAAGCGGCTGCAGGATGAAATGCGGAACTTCGCAATCGAGGGCGTCGGCCGGAACGTCGATTTCCACGTTCAGGTTTCCCTTGAACCTCTCCTGTTCGATCTCCAGGTAAAGCTCCAGCAATTCGATCTCCTTTTTCAGCGGCACGGTCTGGCGATTGGAGCTCTCGAGATTTATTCGAAGGATCTCGCTTAGTCTGGCGATGACCCGCCTGGCGCCCTTAAGATCGTCGCTCATTATCGCAGAGACAGTGTTCAGAGTATTGAAGAGAAAATGGGGATTCAACTGCATCTTGAGTGAATCGAGCTTTGCCTGGACCAGCCGGGTCTCGAGTTCCAGTTCCGTCCGAGCGGCCTCGAGTTCCCGTTGCTTCAGGCGTGAGTAGGAGTCCACGGCGAATCCAAAGCCGAGCACCGCCCAGTATGTAAGCACGCTGACGTGAAACGCCCTCCCGAACCGGTATTTGAAATATCCCCAAAGATCTGCGGCATTGAGCGCCTCATCGCGCAGAGATTCTGAAACGACCGCGACAAGCGCAAGGTAAGCCGCCGCAAAAACAAGGCTGAGGCCCAGATGCAATGCCACGAAAGCCGCCTTCCGCTTTGAGTCGTTAAGCGGGTAGTTGCTTCCGAGGACAAAGATAAAGGGAGTCGCAAGCGCCCAGAAATAGATAGGAAGGTTCGAAACGACGATCCGGACGATCGAGACCTCGGAGCCGCGCGTCTCGATCGCGACATACTCCTGTACGGCCGCGATCGCGCCTATCAATGTCCAGAACAAAAGGACGGCGAGCCACAGAAGGGACTTAGATTCGGCAATTCGTGAAGCCGGCAGGTTTAACTGTTCCGT
>JAGFIQ010000098.1 GCA_024103495.1 Aridibacter famidurans | reverse complement strand
GAAGAGCGGTTTAAGATTCTGCGAATCGTCGTCGAGCGATGGTTTCGCTATCCCATCCCGGGAAACGGCGTAAAGGATCGGGAAATCGATCTGAGCGTCGTCGGCTCCAAGATCGATGAACAAGTCGTAGATCTCATCGACGACTTCCTCCGGGCGGGCGTCCTGGCGGTCGATCTTGTTCACGACGGCGATCGCCGGAAGCTTCTGCTCCAGCGCCTTTCGAAGCACGAACCTTGTCTGCGGAAGGCAGCCTTCGGCCGCGTCGACGAGGAGCATCACGCCGTCGACCATTTTGAGAACACGCTCCACCTCGCCTCCGAAATCGGAGTGCCCGGGCGTATCGACGATGTTGATCTTGTGATCGCCGTATCTGACCGACGTGGTCTTTGCCATGATGGTGATCCCGCGCTCACGCTCTAGGTCCATCGAGTCCATCACACGGTCCTGCACTTCCTCGTTATCGCGAAAGGTTCCGGATTGCTTCAGCATTGCGTCGACGAGCGTCGTCTTTCCGTGGTCGACGTGGGCGATGATGGCTATGTTCCGTATCTTGTCTGGTTCCTGCATTGATCAGAATTCCCGTATGAATTTAAAAGGAAAATGATGAGGCATACCGCCGGCAAAGGCAAACGGTCCGCCGAAAAAAATAAAAGCCGGGAAAGCTCCCGGCTTTCAGAGGCTAGGCTGTGGGTATCTTACGAGACTTCTTCACCTTCGCGCCTCTCCAGCTTGATGTTGTTTGTCACTCCGAGCACACCGAAGACCTCTGAGGCTGCGGCGTAAGCGAGCGTCTTGTCGCCTTCGTAGGTCACGATGCCTTCAAGAATCACGCGGCCGCGGTTTACCACGATCCTGATCGAAGGATTAGCGCCGAGCAGATACCGGTACATATTGCCGTGGTTGGCGATGTTCCGGTAGATCCTCACGCGTATCCTGTCGTCCGACGGCGACGGCGGTAGGACCTCGATGTCGTTGACCACGTTTGTCACGCCGTCCACCTCCATCACCTCGTCAGCGGCGTTATCCTTCGTGAACGGCCTTGTTACATATCCTTTGAGCGTTACTGTGGATCCGTTCAACTCGTATCCGATAGCGTCGAACACTCCGTAATAGGGAAGCGAGAGGATCTTGCTTCGTATCTTCCGCTCCATTCGGGATTGTTCGACCTTCTGTTCATCCGTAACGGCCTGTGCGTTTGCCGAGTTTGCGGAAACTCCGACCAGGGCAAGCAGAAGCACGGCGGCCATTATAGTTCTGCGTTTCATAATACTCCTCCTTCGGACTCCGACTGGAGCCCATCTCTAATACAATACTCTCTTAAACATTAGTATAGATAATATAAGAGGTCCGTCCGTTGCCTTACGGTTTGACCGTAAGTCCCATAAATACAACAAAAAGGCCGGCTCGAAAGCCGGCCTTCGGTTCATCGGTGATCCAGCGTCAGGGCCTGTCGGTGTCGACCGTCAGGTTGTTTGTCACCTTAAAGGCTCCCGGTACTCCCTGCGCCACTATATTGGCAAGGTTCAGATCACCGCGGTTGTTCACGACGCCTTCCAGCGTTATGCGTCCGTCCTCGACAATGATCCTCATAGAGGGATTCGTTCCCTGCAGGTATCGGTATATGCTTCCGCTGTTTACGAAAGCCCGGACCGTACGTCTCCGTAGGGAATCGTCGAAACTCGAGGGCGGCAGAAGCTCTATATTGTTCACGACTTCCGTCACTCCGTCGATGTCTTCAACATACGCCTCGGCGTTCTTTCTGTTTATGCCATTGAGGACCTTTCCGTAAAGCGTGACCGTGCTGCCCTCGACCTCGAAGGCGATGTGATCGAAGACTCCGTAGTACGGAAGTTTTCGAAGTTCTTTAGCCACCTTGTTCTCGAGCAGAACGCTCGAGCCTGTGGTCTGGGCGCTGATGCTTGTAACGGAAATCCCCACGATCGCTATTGCGACTATCAAGTATGATCTTATGGATTTCATCTCTCTTCCTAACTCCTTTGAAACTAAAATGGCCCGTCCGGGCCGCTTTTTCGAACGCCCTTCAGATGTGATTTTGCGCGGTTCTGTTGTCGGGGGCGTCCGGAAAGGGCATTGCGAAGGGCTAAAGGCGGCGGATCTGCCGGATCGCCTCGAAGAGCGCGATCCCGACGGATGTGGCGAGATTAAGGCTTCTGACGTTCGGATTGTCCATCTGTATCACGAGGGTGGAATCCGGATCCTTCGAAAGCACGTGGTCCGGCAGACCCCTCGTTTCAGGGCCAAAGACAAGGCAGTCGTCGTTGCGGAAGCGCCATTCTGTGTATGGGATCCGGCCTTTTGTGGAGAAGTACACGAACCGCGAGCCTGGAAGACGGGCCTTAAGTTCTTCCAGGTCCATGTGATGTTCGATCGACACCTCGTCCCAATAGTCGAGCCCGGCGCGCCTGACCGCGCGATCGTCCATACGGAATCCCGGCTGACCGACGATATGAAGGGGAGTGTGGGTCGCCGCACAAAGGCGTGCTATATTTCTGGTGTTTGGCGGTATTTCAGGCTCGTAGAGCGCGATGTGCGGCATAGGGGTTCTCCTGAAGCCTCGGAAAGGTCTTTGGCGGCATGCGCAACTCATTCTGCAGCATTCACATCAACACGTTCAAACACCCGAAGCCGGGAATGCCCGGCGATTTTGATTGTGCTACAATCCGCACAAGTCATTCTTCACAAGCCACAGTTCAGGAGATTTAACCGGTTTTGTTTTTAAGAACTTTGATAGCTGCGTCGTTTGTCTTCGCGGTGCTCGTCTCAGCGGCCAGAGCGCAGGATGTTGAACCGAAGACCGACGTGCAGAATGAGCCCGAGGTCAAGGTGGACCTCACCAAAGAGCAGACTGACGGCATACAGGTCGCAGAGTCTGCGATCGTCGTTTACAGCGGGCTTCGGGGCCGCGTAGGGCTTGGTCAGATCCGCAAAACGACAGTCGAAGTTGGCACGACGACCTACACGGAAGGCAACGGATCGAAGAGAAATGCCGAATATGTCCAGAGGATCATCCGCGGCGAGAGTTTTGAGGATGAAAAGATCCGCCTCGACCAGAAGTTCCCGAATGCGGATTATGCTTTGATTTACGACGGCGGAAAGATCTTCGGGGTGATCTCGAACACGGTCTTCTCCCCAAGGGAAGATGCCGAGGATGAATTCAGGAACCGGCTCGTGCACGGGGTCGACGCGCTACTCCGATACAGGGAGAACGGCTCGAACATCGTCCTAAAGGAATCTGACAAGATAATGGGCGTCGATTACTACGTGATCCTTATGACCGACAAGGAGGGACGAGAGACGACCTACTATGTCAGTAAAAAGACCCTTCGCGTAATGATGCTCCGGTACGAACACGACGGCATCAAGTACGAAAGGAAGTTTTACGACCACAACTATGCCCAGGGAACCCTGGTCCCCTATCGCACTGTACTGAAGGCGGACGGCAAACAGATCGAGGAATCGACTATCGCAACGGTCACGTTCGGCCAGTCGGTGCAAGAATCGCTCTTTAGTTTTTCAGCGGCTTAGCGGTATCGAAACGCGGCCGATCAAACGGGCTCCGGCCCGTTTTTTTGTTTTTATTGGAACTTTCGAACTCAAGGACTGTGCAATAACCCTGGCAAACGAACACTGAAGGAGGCAGTCCGCGATTATGAGAATTTCGAATATCTTTCCTGTGGTTCTGGCTTTGGCAATAGCCTTCCCCGGTATCCTGAACGCACAACAAGAAAACGGTCCGGAACAGGGCAAGTCGTACAGACTTCTGCAAATGATCGTAGTAGGGAGTTCAGCACCCGATTCGGAGGAGGAACTGTCGCCGACAGCTGTTTCCGCTCTGAATTCAGTTGGTCCTGAACTTCGATACCGCAGCTATTCACCTGTCGCTTCGCTCTACGGGCCCCTTGGATTTGGCGGCCAGGCACAGTGGAAGGTCATCACTAAGAACTTTGGAAGCTATTCGCCCGAGAACATGCCGATCATCTCCGAATGGAACCTCGGAGCCCTCGAACCGGTACCGGGAAGCCCAAACATGATCGAGTTCAAGAGGTTCTTTTTCCTTTCCCGAGTGCCTGCAAGGATCGGAGAGTCCGTCAATTACGAGAGCATCCAGCTGACGCTGAACAGGGTCCGCGTTCCGGTGGGAAAGGCCAGCGTGATCGGAAACCTTCCGGTCCCTGAAACCGGTGAAATGCTCTTCTTTGTCGTGAAGATCGACCAGATCTCCTGACGCCCGCTGTTGGCTGGGCGGGTCCTTTGATGTACAAGTGTATGCGTGTATGGCGTTGGACAGGTTCGAACTCGAACAGCGGGAGGTGGAACGGCCTGCCGTGTCGTATAGCGAACTCTCCGATCACGATCTCATCGACGCAACGCGTGAAGGCGACGAGGCTGCCTTCGCCGAGATCGTCTCGCGCTACAAGGGACAGCTTACGAACTACATCTACCGTATGCTCGGCGATTACGAGGAGTCGATCGACCTTGCGCAGGAATCGTTCGTGCGGGTCTATTTCGCGATTGACCGGTACCACAGCGGGTACGCCTTCTCGACTTATATTTACAGGATCGCGACAAACCTTGCGATCAGCGAACTGAGGAAGCGAAAGCGAAGGAGGCTCTACTCGTTGACGGGTCTGTTCTCCTACGATGATGAAAGCGACGAGGAGTACCAGCCGCCCGATGACCGTCCTCACCCGGAAGACGAAGTTGTGAGCCGCGAAATGCGTGAGACGATAGGAAAGGCGATCGTATCGCTTCCTGACCGTTACAAGGCCCCGATCATACTTCGTGAGATTGAGGACAAGACTTACGAAGAGATCGCCGAGATACTCGGGCTTGGGCTGGGGACGACGAAATCAAGGATCAGCAGGGGAAGAGGTATTCTAAGGCAAAGACTCGAACGATATCTGGACAGCAGTACTGATGAAGTGCAGTGATACAACAAAGATCCTGGAGTCGGGCGCAAGACCCGACGAGCGTGCACTCGAGCATATTCGGGGGTGCGTTGAATGCGCGCTCGTTGCGGCACGCGAAGAATCTCTGACGAGCCTTCTGAAGCGCGCACCCGGTATCGAGCCGCCTTCGGATTTCGATCGGACGCTGATGAACAAGATCGAAAGCCGGCGCTCAAAGCCCGTTTCCTACGCATTCCTGCGCCCGGGAATCCTTGTTCCCGCTTCTGCGGCCGTTCTGCTCGTTCTCGTGCTGGCGATCGCTTTCGTTCTCTTCAGAGGCGGGACGGCCCCGGAAATAGCCGGACCCGGGGTCGACGAGGCGCCTGTTGCAGGTTCGTCAGAGACGAATGTCGAATCCGTCGATAGTGGTGAAGACGTTCCGGATCGGGATCAATTGGCAGACACCACAAACGGACCTACTTCAGATCCGCCGAATGAACCGGGAGCCGGCTCCGATCCGGTTGAACCCGCTCAAGACGACGATGAAGTTTTCGAAGGTGGGTCGAGAGATCTCGCAGCGGATACTCCGGAGGATATAGTTCCGCCCTGGGCCGATGGAACCCCACGGAACGTTCCGGAAAAGGTCCCGGCCAGAAGGCTCTCCCCGCGCGAGCTGCTTGCCGAGCTTGGTATTGAAGCAGAGCTTGATAACGGCGGTTGGAAGGTCGTTTCCGTCAGACAAGGCAGCATCGGATCGCGGGCCGGCGTGCGGACCGGAGATCTGGTCAGATCGCTCGACGGACGCCCGCTCACAGACGCGCCCCTCGACGTAGGCGGAAAGAGGCTTCAGATCGTCCGCGGAACCAGACAGATGACCCTCACCATAAGGCCGTAGCTCAGCCCTCGCCAAGTATCCTGATACGTTTTGGCGGCCGTTTCTTCAACCCGTATCGATTGATCGAGTGTTCAGTGAGGTGCTTTGCGGCCTCATCGATGGAATCGGTGAAGATCAGAAGGTCCAGGTCGGAGATGTCGATGCTCTTTGCTGCCGCCATCACTTCGAGGTGCTCCCGCATGTTGATCCAGTAATCCCTGCAGAAAACGATTACGGGAAAGTCCTTGATCTTCTTCGTCTGGATCAGGGTCAATGCCTCGAACAGTTCATCCAGAGTTCCAAGCCCGCCGGGTACAACAACGAAAGCATACGAGTACTTCACCAGCGCGACTTTTCTCACGAAGAAGTAATAGACCGTTACGACCTTGTCCAGGTAGGCGTTGTGAGACTGCTCGAAAGGAAGCTCGATGTTGCATCCGATCGAATGGCCGCCTGCTTCCTTCGCCCCTCTGTTCGCGGCTTCCATAAGCCCGGGACCGCCGCCGGTCATCACCGTAAAGCCAAGCCGCGCAAGTTCTCCGCCGACCTTGCGTGTAAGCTCGTAATACTCGTGCCCGTCCGAGAAGCGCGCCGAACCGAATACCGTCACACACGGGCCTACAAAGTGGAGCACGCGAAAGACACGCACGAACTCCCACGCGATCTTCAAAACGCTTATGAACTCGCTTAGCCTGGACCTGGGGCCTTCGAGGAAGAACCGCTCCTGATCCTCGGCCGGCGCGCCTTCGGGTTTTTCCGGTGAGTCCGGCATGGTTTCAGTTGGGATCGCCGTCGGGGATCTCGTCCACACGCGCGTCTTCCACTTCCGTGCGGAACTTCTGGAAATCGTAAGAACGGATAAGCTGGTTGACCTTCACACCGCCAAAAAGCAGGACCCTGACCGAGAGGTTTATGTCCGCGAAGGTCGGAAGCCAGATCTCGTCGTTGATCCTTTCCTGTTCGAGCGTGAACGACGCGCCTTTGCGCAGTTTCGCTAGGATCCCTCCGCCGACCTTGTAACTGTCGAAAAGGACAGCTTCGATCCGCGCGACCTGACGGTCTTCCTCATCGATCCAGATCACTCCGGCGGTCTTTCCGAAGAATTTCAGGAAGCTCTTCGCGTTCTTGAAGTCGAAATCGGGATCGGGCTCGAAGTCGAACACGACGACCCTTCTTCCTTTCAAACGTTCGCGCCTTGGGTTCAGAAGCTTCGAAGCCCGCAGGACCTCCGCGATCGAGATTTGCCGGCCTTCTCTCGCGGGAGCTCCGTCCGACGATTGCGCGACCTCACGCTCCGCCTGCTTAGCGAGTTCCTTCTCGATCTCCTTGACTCGGTCCTGGGCGTCCTCGTCCGCCTCCTTTTGTTCGTCGGGACTCAGCGGCCGCCCGTCCTTTCCTATCAGGCGCTGGATCCTGTAGCCCTTGTAGAACGAAAGCTGGAACGTCTCTGAGTCCTTGATCCGGAGTTCGCCTTCGTCGGTCAGCTCGCGCTTGACGATGTCCTGCTTGTAAGAATAGTCCTCGAGGATCCGCTCGACCTCGTCCTGGTTCGCGCGAAGGTCGGTCAGCAGCTTTGAAATATCGGGTAGCGGCTGATCGTCATCCCTCGGAAAGTCGAACTCTGTGTCGGCGATCCGCTCGTTGTGGGCCACCTGGTCGAATCTGATCTCGTACTGCCTGCCGTCGATCAGCGCGGTTATCCGGAACGCCTCTTTCACACCGTTAACGGGCCTGTGGTCCGAGTAGTCGAACGAAACGAACCCCTCGCCGATCCCGATCTCTTCCCTCAGAAGCGTGTTGTCGAAAGCGTCGAAATAGAGCTTGATCGGAACTCCGAGGGGGTTCGTCAGCGTTACCGCGATCGAAGGTTTGCCGTCAAGCGTGATCGATTCGCTGCCCGTGATCTTCAGCTTGTGCTTTTTGTACTCGGTCCAGAACCAGTTCCTGTATAGAGCTTCCGCCTTGAGATCGCGGCTGCGGTCTCCTGTCAGGGTCCGAAGTCCCTCTCGCGAGTCCCGGAGCCACGCCGAGCGGCCGTTGAAGCCGACCTCAGATTCGAAGCCGCGTATGTCGAATGAAAGATTAAAGTTATCGGGTTTCGAGGTTTGGAGCAGCACCTCTCCCGACGCGCCATCGGACAAGCGCGTGATCAGCCCGCGTTTGACCCTGCTTTCGACCCGCCGAACGTCCTTCTTTTCTCCGAGCGCCTTTTCGGCGCGGTCCAGAACCTTGTCGGGGTCGGCCTGAGCGTTCACCTCGCTGATGCTCACCAGCAAGGCCAGAACGAGCAAAAAGAAAACCGATGTCTTTCCGCGTGAGATCGCTTTTGCGGTACGCATATCGTGAACGGGGATAATGCAGGCCGAAGCCGGCGTGTTCTGCAGGGAGAGAGGCCGCGGTCAGAGAATGGTCCTGACCGCCTTGTCGAAGATCTCGAGCTTCCTCGCCGTGCGCTTTACTTCGGGATGGCTGTCCTCGTACTTGCGTTTCAGAACGTCGAGCTCCGTCGCGTATTCGGCACGTTGTACGAGCATCTTCCCGAGCGCGAGCGTAAGCTTCGAAGCCTTCTCTGCAGGGATCTCCAAGAGCTTTCCTATGCCGGCCTCGATCTCGGCGAGTTCGAACCGCATTTCGGCCACCTTCGGAAAATCATTCGTATACCGGACGAGCAGCTCTTCAAGTTCCGACTCGAGCACGGCCCTGCGCAGGATCAGCTCGGCGAACGCAGGCGAAGACCTGACGTGCTCCGGATATTCCGGTGCGTCCTTGATCGCGGAGCCGTTCTGCGCATAAGTCGCCGCAGCCGCCGCAAGCAAAGCCGCCGTCAATAACAAAGCTCTGAATGTAGTCCGCATTTCGTTGGTCCGCCCGCGGCTTCAGCTCGCCGCCGAGCTCGCGGTCTCGCGAGTCCGGGAGCCTCCGCTCATCGCGTCGCACGAGCCGATCTCCAGATCGGCGTCCGATTCGACCTCGCCGTCGCCGAACGTATCGCCGCGAGTAAGCGTGTCGAAGTAGATGCCTATGTTCTCGAGGATCTCGTCGGCACTTTGCGAGTGATAAAGCGTCTGGCGGAATTTGGCCCCGCCGCGCAGTCCTTTCGTGAACTGGCCGGCGAGCTGTTTCATCTTCCCGAGCGCGGGAAGCTCCGGCATATCCTCTCGAAGAAGTTCGAAGAACTCGAGCAGCACCTCCTGCTTGTCCTCGAGGGAAGGCTCGTACGGTTCACGCCCTTCGATCGCGTCCTGTATCTGCCTGAAAAGCCAGGGGTTCTGCATCGCCCCGCGGCCGATCAGAATGCCGTCGCAGTTCGTTTCTTTGAACCGCGAAAGCGCATTCTCCACCGACGTCACATCTCCGTTGCCCGACACCGGTATCGAGACCGCTTCCTTGATCTTCTTCACAAGGCCCCAGTCGGCGAGGCCGGTGTATCTTTGCTCGCGCGTCCTTCCGTGAAGCGCGATGTGCTCGACGCCGCATTGTTCGGCGAGTTTCGCGACTTCCACGCAGTTGATGTCGGAATCGGAATAGCCCGCGCGCAGCTTCAACGTCAGAGGGATCGAGATCGCACTCTTGATCTCGTTAAGTATCTCTTCAAGAAGCGGCAGGTTTCTGAGCAGTCCCGATCCGCCGCCCTTTTTCACGACCTTCGGGGCCGGGCATCCGCAGTTAACGTCCACTATGTCGGCACCCACGTCTTCCGCCATCTCGGCGGCCATCGCCATCCGCTTCACGTTCGCCCCGAAGATCTGGACCGCGAACGGCCTTTCCTCCTCGAGGAAGCGCATCATCCGCTTCGACTGCGGCGAATTGCGGGTCATCCCTTCGACCGAGATGAACTCGGACACGGTCATCCCTATCCCGCCGCGCCTCTTGAGCAGGCGCCGGAACGTAAAATCGGTCACCCCCGCCATCGGTGAAAGGACGAGCGGGGGATCGATCGGGATACCGCGAATATTGAAGGGTTTCACTGCGTGTTCTTCTTGCGGTTGACGACTATCAGAATTATGCCGATCACGGCAATGAAGAAGGAAAAGACGAGAACGACGGCGCCGGGAATAATGCCAAGCATCGCCTCTTCCCAGCTTGTCCTGCCGTCCGTCATTATCGGCAAGAGCGCCGATATTCCGGTCACCGCGATTCCCAGAAGAAGTCCCAGAATTCCAAGGACCAGCGCTATCTTGCCAGCTATTCCCATTTCTCTCCTACAGGCGGTTATTCCGCCTTCGTAAGCACGATCCCCGAAGCCAGGAACGAGATCTCGCTGACCGTTCCGTCTTCGTTTCGGTTCTCGAACTTCGAGCCGTCTTCGATAAGGTGGTCGACCTCTTCCTTGCTGAGGATCTTCACGCTGAAAACTCCCTCGGCCTTTGCCTTGAAGCCTTCGGATGCGAGCGGGATGAAGAACCCGTGATCCTTGAACTTCACGCGGACGGTCGTCTTCGCGTCCATCGACGGGGCGAGTTCCGCCCAGCAGCCTTCCTTCTTGCAAGAACGGACGACGTAACCCTTGACCATTACCGATTTGCCGGCGTACGTTTCGGGGTCTTTCATCACCTTCGCAAGGGACACCATCTCGGAATCTCCGAGCGCATCGCCGCGCGATATCTTGCCTTTAGAATCAAACTCCGCGACCTTGTCGGCGTCAGTCGGTTTCTTCTTTTCCGTGCCTTCCTGTGCGAAGGCCCCGAACGAAAGGACCAGAACAAATACGGATGCTAAAAAGATCTTCATTAAAAGGTTCTCCTCTAAAAGTTTTGGTCATTATAGCAAACAAGGCCTTGCGGAAACGAAGCTGGCGGACGGAATACTCGTGACCCAGGGCATTGAGCGCCTCCATCAAGAAAAGGCTGCCTTTTCAGACAGCCTTCGCATAGCGCAGATCTCTTTTCACTTCTAATTGTTGTTCAGCGGCACACCACCGGTTTGAGTTATGTTCGTTCCGCCGTTCGTTGATACCGTCATCACGCCGGGGGGCGAGGTCAGCATCACTCCGTCGGTGAGCACCGCAAAAACCCTCGTACCTGAACTCGTAAGCCCGGTCGGCGTAACGGGCTCGGCGTACCCGGCAAACTGGGCGGGAAATCCGGCATTTGGCGGGACGGCCGCGCCTGTGAAATTGTATCCGCTCTTGGTCCCCGATCCGAGAACATTGTCCACGAGATCAGCCGCGCTCAGATCCGCAAACGACTGTGCCGTCAGGCTCCCGCTAGCGCCCGCGTAAGAACCCGATCCGACGCTGGATTGATATGTGATCTGGGAGGTGTGGTACAGCCGCAGAGAGTTGATCGCCGAACCCTCGTTCGCTGCACGCCTTGACGCAAGCAGGTTGGGGATCGCGATCGCCGCGATGATTCCGATAATGACGACGACTATTAGCAGTTCGATCAGGGAGAAGCCTTGGTTTTTCATAATTGTATGAGCGGGTTGGCGGTTACAGGTACCCAAGAATAAAAAAACGGCCAATTAGACGGGATTTCCTAAGCGGGGACTCAGATCATTGCCGGACCGGCGCCCGGTAGACGACCCTGCCGCCTACGATCGTTGTAAGGACCCTTGCGTTCCGGATCTCGCGGGGGTCCATCTCGAAAATGTCATCCGAGAGGATCACAAGGTCCGCCAGCTTGCCGACGGTTATCGACCCTTTCTCATTCTCCTGGAACTCCGCAAATGCGGCTCCAAGCGTGTACAGCCGAACCGCTTCCTCCACGGTCAGCTTTTCCGAATTCGGTCCGGGTTTTCGTTCCGTCGCGACGGAAATGCCCAGGAGCGGATCGATGTTCGTGATCGAAGAGTCGGAACCGAAAGCGATCCTGGCGCCGGTTCGCAGGAGTGACCGATACGGGCCGCTGCCGCGGAACAGATAAGGCTGCATCGAGGGGATTATCCCGAACTTTGCGAAGAGAGGAATCTCCGCATTTGAAAGGCTCTGCGCGTGCTCGACGCGGAAGCGCCGGTCGCGGTAGCCGTTCTCCATAATAGCACGTTCATAGAGCCCGAGTACGTAACGATTTGAGCGCGAACCGATCGCGTGTATCGTTACCTGAAGCCCGGCCTTGTCGGCGCCTCTGATCCTCTCGTAGAGATCGGGGATCGTGTCCGCGTTACCGTCGGTGAAGGTCTTCAGACAGCCCGTCCTTACCATCGGAGTGCCCGTCGCGGCCTTCAATCCTTGTTCGGCATACGTCGCCCAGTCCTTCAAGCCGCCGCACTCGTAGATCCTCGCCTTCAGCTTGCCTTCACGGTCAAGCGCTGTGATGACGTCCATGTTGTCGTCGGTTGAAACGTCCTGAAGGCTGGTCACTCCATATGCGGCGGCGTAGTTCGCTGCTGTTTCGATCTGGATCGACCTCTCTTGAAAGGAAGTAACGCGCGTGAAGCTGCGGACCAGTTGCAGCGAATTGCCCTTGAGTACCCCGGTCGGCTCGCCGCTCTCGTCTTTTACGATCTCGCCGCCCGCAGGCCCGTTCGTGCCCTTCGCAATGCGCGCGAGCCTCAATGCCTCGGAATTTACAAGCGCTATCGAGGGATCGGAACTGTAGAGCAGTGCGGGATGTTTGGGCGAGACGGCGTCGATCCATTCCTTCGATGGTTTCTGGGTGCCTTCAAGCAGGGAGGGGTCCCATCGGCCGCCCTGGATCCAGACACCCTCGGGAAGAAACTCGGTGATGCGGGCGATCTCCGTACGGAAAGCGTCCGCGGAACGGGCAGACCTGAGGTCGGCGCTTCCGAACAGGTTGCCGATACCCTCGAGATGCGCGTGGCTGTCATTGAACCCCGGAAGGATAAGCCTCCCTTCAGCATCGATGAGCCGTGTCTTCCGGTTCGCCATTCCCCGGATCTTTCGATTCGAACCGACTGCGATGAACCGGCCGTCGCGGATCGCGACCGCATCTGCTTCTTCGTTCTTTGGATCAACCGTATGGACCTTCGCATTGATGATGATCAGGTCCGGAGCCTTGTCATCGTCCGTGAAAGACAATGCGGCAGTTTCGGGAAGGCCGGGAAACAAGGTCGTCGCGATTGCGAGCAATAAAAACAGCTTTTTCAAAACAATTCTTCGAATCTTAATCCGCGACGGTTATTCGGATAGGTGCGCGGTCTTCCGCCGTAAGTTCTTTCTTCATTGAGGGTTCAATATAACACCGTAATTCATCACCACAACGGCATCCACGCTCTTCCCATCCTTCTCCGCGGGCACGAACTTGATATCTTTAGCTTGTGAGGCGCAGATTCGGCCGAAGGAGTTGCTGGCATCGGAATAGACAGTGATATCTCCGATCTGACCGTTCGCCAGGAGTACTACTTTGACCAACCCTCTCAAAGTCCTCTTTCCGTTCGGTCGCCGAAGGCTATAAAGGGACCAGGTGTGTCGAGGAGCATCGACAATGATGGGAGGCTTGTCGAATTGTCCCGTCACTTCCTCTTTCACGAAATCGCTAAAAGGATGATACCTGATCTTGCGGTCTTGCTTTATCCTCTTGCGATCCATCGCCTCAGCGATCTTAGGAGTCGTTTCCAGGTTCTCGAGAAAGACTGTTTTTTCAGGCGAACTGCCGGGTTCGGAAGACGGGAACAGGGCCTTTCCGTCGATCGTCAGCGAACGCAGAAATCTCGCGGCATCCGGATTCCTGATCGAACGGGCGGCGATCGAGAACCGGTATACTCGTTTCTTTGTTCTCATAAATATCGATTCGTTGATCCCGTCACCGTCGACCTCGCTTGTGTAGCTCAAGCACTCGACCGATCCTACCTTGAATTCGGATGCCCTGTCCTTGCCGCGATCTTTCATCCTGCTCCAATAACTGTCCGAAACGTCGTTGCTCGCGAGGAATCTGAGATAGATCCCTCCGCCGCCCGCAAAGATGGAGAACACGGGATCGCCGTCCCACGCTTCCTCAGAATTAACAAGGTAACCCGGGGGAAACGAGACGGAGATCCCGCTGTCCCGTGTGTCGATGCGGGTCCACTCTTCCGTCTTCGGCTCATCCTGCGCAAGTCCGGCAGAAACGAGGAATACGATCAGAAGGAATTGTCTAACCGATCGCATAGTCAATATCCCGTTACGAGCAGTCCTTCGGCCGCACGAAGGCTTATCCTCTGATATTTGCTGTACGCCTTTGCCGCCCTAAGGCGGATCTCTTCGTCGCCCTCCGAAGCGACCCAGCCGTCAAGCGCATCGTGGAGGATGTAGGCCTCGGGGGCCATCAGGTTCGTGGTCCACAGAAGCGGTTTCGCGCCTGCCTGCCTTATCGGGTCCCGGAAGTACTGGCGGCTTGCGCAAGCGAGAACGACGGCTTCCCGTTCGCGCTTGTCGGCGGCAGGGAATTCCTGGCCAAGTTCGAAATCCATAAGGCCGTTGTGGCCGAGGAATGCGACCAGGTCCGCTCCGCCGTAGACCTGGACCGTCCGGCCTTCGATCTCTACGTTCTCCCGGAGAGATCCTGCGAGAGCCGCAAGAGAATCTGCGATTGCGCCGCGGATCCTGTCTCCGCGGTACGCATCGGCGACCAGGATGACGTCCTCAGTGCCGTGCCGGTAGATCAGGCGCTCGAGCACGCCCTCCCTGGGAGAAGACATCTTCTCTACAAGATTCCAGGATTTGCTCTTGCCGAAATAGGTTCTTACTCCGAAGGCAGCTCCCCAATAGAGGTTCCTGTCAGGATCTTCGCCGTTCCCAAGGCTCTTGGCCACGGGTACGATCCCCTGGTTCTCGTTGTCGCAGAGCGCGACGATCACGTGGACGACTCGGCTTTCATTGTCGATCGGCTCGGTTTGGGATGCCTCGGGAGAATCGCCCTCGGGACCATCGACCCCGAAAGGGCTGCCGGGACCGTTTCCCGCACTGGCGCAAGACGCGATGAGGAGAACCGAGGCGAGCGTCTGAAGCTTGAGAAATGTTGACAGTCTGCCGTACATCGCTGAGACTCTAAGTGCGGGAATTATAACAGATGAAGCCGAAACACATTCAGATATCGGGACTTGTGCTGACGGCCGTGTACGGCCTGTTTGTTCTGTGGATCTACTGGGCGGCACCGAAGACCGTGAGCGACGTGTCCGTGAAAGCGAGGGAGACCATCGAGCAGGCAGCCAATGAGGCTGCAGCGGCGACAGGGACTTACGAAGTCGATCAGGAAAAATTCACGCAGGGCCTGAACGCGTTCCGCGCTGAAAACTATGTGCTTGCGCGAGAGATGTTCTCGCAGGCGGACCCGAAGGCGATCGATCCGAAGACGCAGTATTACATCGCGTACAGTTTCTATCGACAGGGATGGGGACGCTTCTCGAACGACGACGAGCTTTTCAAACAAGGGCTCGAGCAGGTGAACAAAGTGATCGCGCTCGACAGGGAGTTTCGTGCAGACGATGAGAATCTGAAGTTGAAGCACCCGGTCGAGCTGAGAAACGAGCTTGAAGAAGGCCTCCGGATAACGGCTGACGACTTCAATCCGCTGAAACTGACGCGGGAACGACAGTGAACCGTTTAGCCCCCGCACTTGTGCGGGGGAAGGTTCAAGGTTCAAAGTTCAAAGTTGGGAAGCGGCGAGCAGTGAGCAGTAAGCCGTTTAGCCCCCGCACTTTTGCGGGGACCCTTCATGTTTCTTCGTGATTCTTCGTGGTTCGCATTAATGGAAACCACGAAGCGACACGAAGTAACACAAAGCAAGGATCAAGTATCAGCTATCAAGTATCAATGAGCGATATTGCGAAAAACACGGAGTCCGACGAAGACCAGCCGGCGATCGAAGGCGAGCTCGTCCCCGAACGAGCGCCGGACGACCTCGAAGGGTTCCTCGAAGGCGAGGACCTCCCGGAGCCCTCTGAACTCCGCGATGCGGCGCGCGACCTAAAGGCGCTTCCGTCAGCAGACGCAGCCGGCAACCAAAGGTCCTGGCTTGTCTACGTTCTTCTTCCGGCGGTATTCCTGACCTCGGCTCTCCTGGGCGGCCTTCGCATTGCTTCCGAAACCGGCGAGTTCATCTTTCACCGTCCGGCATTGATCTGCCTCGTCTTTGCGACGCTGATGCTCGTGCTGTTCTTCCGCACAGGGTTGATCAGCCTGGGAGGCTGGTTCAGCGAGAGCCTTTCGACGCTTCAGAACGCCGCCAATGCCGCCGTGATGACCGCCCTTTTCGCCGCCACGGTCCAGATGTTCAATTCGCTGATCCCGGAACAGGGACTCGCGTTCTGGATCGTCTCTTTTTGTTTTCTGTGGACCCTCGGCGTCAGCTATTTTTCCGTCGCCGATGCGACTAGGCTCGCGCGAAGCACCGTCGCGCTTTTCGTCGCAGCGTTCCTGACGAAGTACTTCCTTCTCGCCAACCTCACCTCCGACGCTTCCGGCAACTGGCTCCAGAGGCTCTGGAGCGATCCGACCCGCGAGGCCGTGACTTACCTGCTCGATCTTCCGAGATACTCCTCTGCTACCGGGTACATACAGTTCTTCGCCGCGGCGCTCTTCCTTCTCGGCCTCTTCCTTGTCCCTTCAAGAACAGACGCCGACCGCGGTTAAGGCCGGGTGAGAGAGATTGCGCGAAATATTTCGCACACGCGCCCCCGTCGATCGATCGTCCGGAAGTGCCGGAAGTCCTAAACCCTGTTCAAACAGGCGTTTCGGCGATCTTACTCCGTTGGCACTTCGATTGCTCCACCTTCCTAAACAAGCCGAAGCATTGAATCGGAATTCAACACATCTGTTCAGAAAATTGACATACAAGCGTATTGAGAAGGCTCCCGACCGAGGACGCCGAGCGATTGTTTAGAGGCCGCATTCAAGACCGCTGACAACACCCGACCCCGAGCGGAAAGCCTTCTTCGAAAAGGAGGTAATATGGATTACGAGGTTCCCTCGATCTGGCGGACGATGCAAGCCAAGGGATACTCTCGCCGCGAGTTCCTCTTCTTTTGCGGGGTCGCGGTGGCCGCGGCGGGCCTGAGGGCAAACGGGCTCGCCCAGGTCGTAGAAGCGTTTGAATCGAAACCGCGGCCTCCGGTCGTTTGGCTGCACTTCCAGGAATGCACCTGCTGCAGCGAATCGTTCATCCGCTCGTCCCATCCCATCGTCGCAGACATCATCTTCGACACACTTTCTCTCGATTACACAGAAACATTGCAGGCCGCGTCCGGGTTCCAGGCCGAAAAGACCCGCGACGAGACGATGAAGAACAACCAGGGCAAGTACATTCTGCTTGTCGAGGGTTCGATCCCGATGGCGGGAGACGGCGCTTACTGCATGATCGGCGGTAAATCATCCGAGCAGATCCTGAAGGAAGCTGCGGAAGGAGCCGCGGCGATCATCGCCTGGGGAAGCTGCGCTTCGAACGGATGCATTCAGGCCGCCAAGCCGAATCCTACGAATGCCACCCCGATCCACAAGATCGTCAACAAGCCTGTCATCAACGTTCCCGGATGCCCTCCGATCGCGGAGGTGATGACGGGCATCGTCACGCACGTGCTTCTTTTCGACAAGATTCCCGAGCTCGACAGCCAGGGAAGGCCGAAGGAATTCTACTCGCGGCGCGTCCATGACACCTGCTACAGGCGGCCTTTCTACGACGCCGGCCTGTTCGTGGAATCGTGGGACGACGACGCGGCGAGGCAGGGCTACTGCCTGTACAAGATGGGCTGCAGAGGCCCCACAACCTACAACGCCTGCTCGGTGACCAAGTGGAATGCCAACCTCAGCTACCCGATCCAGTCCGGACACGGATGTATCGGCTGCAGCGAATCAGGGTTCTGGGACAACGGCCCGTTCTATCAGCATCTGGGTGCGTTCCCGGGATTCGGTATCGAATCCACCGCCGACACGATCGGCGCCACAGCGGCGGCGGTCACGGCGGGCGGCGTCGCAGTCCACGCGGCGGCATCCGCGATCAGAAAACGCAAACTTGTGAACATTCAGAGGGCAGAGGCCGAAAAGTCCGAAGCCGCGCGCGAACAAAAGGAAGCGGCTCCGGAACAGACGGAAAACGACGGAGGTGAAGAACAATGACAAGAGTAGTTGTTGACCCCGTGACTAGGATCGAGGGGCACCTTCGCATCGAGGCGGTGGTCGAGGGCGGAAAGATCACGGACGCTTACAGCTCCGGAACTATGGTCCGCGGGTTCGAAAAGATCCTGAAGGGCCGCGATCCGAGGGACGCGTGGGCATTCGTCGAGAGGGCCTGCGGCGTGTGCACGACGGTGCACGCGCTTGCGAGCGTCAGGTGCGTCGAGGACGCGCTGGCGCTTTCGGTCCCGAAGAACGCCGAGCTGGTGCGGAACATAATGTTCTGCACGCAGTACGTTCACGACCACGTCGTGCATTTCTATCATCTGCACGCTTTGGACTGGGTCGATGTCGTCGCGGCTCTTTCGGCCGATCCCGAGCAGACGTCGACCATCGCTAAGTCCATTTCGAACTGGCCGAAGAGTTCGCCGAAGTACTTCGCCGACATACAGACGCGGCTGAAGAAGTTCGTCGACAGCGGTCAGCTCGGGATCTTCGCCAACGGCTACTGGGGGCATCCGGCGTACAAGCTTCCGAAGGAGGTAAACCTCCTGGGGGTGGCTCACTACCTGGAAGCGCTCGAATGGCAGAAGGAGATCGTCAAGATCCACACGATCTTCGGAGGCAAGAACCCGCACCCGAACTACCTGGTCGGTGGCGTGCCTTGCTCGTTCAATCTCGAAGACGTCAACGCGATCAACACCGAGAAGCTGAACCTTGTCGGAAGGCTGATCAAGGACGCGCAGGCGTTCGTCGAGCAGGTCTACATTCCCGACCTGATGGCGATCGCCGGGTTCTATAAGGACTGGGCGGCCGTCGGTGGCGGGCTGAAGAACTACCTGGTTTACGGCGACCTCCCGACGAAGGGCTACAACACGCCGGACAGCTTCAAGTTCCCGCGCGGGGCGATCCTGAACCGCGACCTGAGCAAGGTCTACGACGTCAACGGAAAGGACGAGAACGAGATCAAGGAGTATATCGCCCATTCCTGGTACAAGTACGAGGCGGGCGACAAAGCCGGGCTCCATCCCTGGAAAGGCGAGACCGAGTTTAACTTCACAGGGCCCAAGCCTCCGTTCGAACAGCTCAACGTCGAAGGCAAGTATTCGTGGTTGAAGACGCCGCGCTGGAAAGACAATCCGATGGAGGTCGGCCCTTTGGCGAGGCTCCTGGTCGGATACGCGAAAGGCAGCGAGGAGATCAAGGAGGTCGTCGACGGCGCTCTCAAGGACCTTGACGTTCCGGTCGAAGCGCTGTTCTCGACGCTCGGACGAACCGCAGCGCGGGGCCTTGAAACCAGGCTCACCGCCCGATGGCTCAAGGAGTTCTACGACGAGCTAATCGGAAACCTCAAGGGTGGCGATTTCAGCACATTCACACGCGAGAAATGGGATCCGGAAACGTGGCCGGCGGAGGCCGAAGGCGTGGGACTTTCGGAGGCTCCGAGAGGCGCGCTCGCGCACTGGATCAGGATCAAGGACAGGAAGATCGACAACTACCAGCTGGTGGTCCCGAGCACGTGGAACGCTTCGCCGCGCGACGCGGCAGGGAAGCGTTCGGCGTACGAGGAATCGCTTTTGGACACGCCCGTCGCCAACGACGAGCAGCCGCTGGAGATCATACGGACGATCCATTCGTTCGACCCCTGCCTTGCCTGCGCCGTGCACGTATACGATCCGGACGGAAAGCAGATACACCAGATAACGGTGGGCTAAAGGAGGTCCGATATGGCTACAGCAAGAATCGCAACATACCAGAAGATGTATGTGTGGGAACTGCCTGTCCGGATCTTCCACTGGCTTAACGTGCTGGCGATCTTGGTCCTGATCGCGACGGGTTATCTGATCGGTGCGCCGCAGAAGATATTCGACGCCGCCGAGCCGTCGCAGCAGTACTGGTTCGGGATCGTCAGGTTCTCGCACTTCGCCGCGGCATACGTGTTCTTCTTCAACTACCTGTTCAGGCTCTACTGGGGGTTCGTCGGGAACAAGTTCGCCCACTGGAGCCAGTTCATTCCGGTCACGAAGCAGAGGCTGAAGGAGTTCTACGAGGTCGTGGTCGTGGACATTCTCCATATACGCAACGAGCGCGAGGTCGGCGAGGGACACAACACCCTCGCCGGGCTCAGCTACTTCGCCGCGTTCCTCATCTTCCTGTTCCAGGCGGGGACGGGTTTCGCGCTCTATTCGAGCATGAGCGACTCGTTCATCCCTTCGCTGTTCGCGTGGGTCGTGCCCTTGATGGGCGGCGACGCCTGGGTCAGGCAGTGGCACCACATCGCGATGTGGTTCTTCATCGTCTTCACCATCGTCCACGTCTACCTGGTCATTTATCACGACTGGGTCGAGGGCGCGGGTGAGACGTCGTCGATGATCAGCGGCTGGAAATTCCGCAAGGACGAAAGCGATGACGCCGAATAGAAAGACGCTTGTGCTCGGGATCGGGAATGTCCTTATGGGCGACGAGGGGATCGGAGTTCACGTCGTGAACGAGGTCGCCTCTCGCCCGGTCCCTGACCACGTGGAATGCCTTGACGGAGGAACCGGAAGCTTCAATCTCCTCGAGCCGATGCAGACGGCATCGCGCGTCGTGCTTGTCGACGCAACGGTCGATGGAGGCGAAGCGGGCAGGGTAAGCGTTCTGCGTCCGCGGTTTTCGAAAGATTATCCGCGGACGCTGACCGCGCACGACATAGGGCTGAAGGACCTCATCGACGCATTCTACCTTCTTGGCGATGAGCCCGACGTGACGCTCTTCGCGGTTTCGATCGATCACTTCCAGGATATGACGACCGAGCTTTCGGAGGCGGTCAGGGCGGCCGTACCGAGGCTCGCCGACCTCGTGATGCAGGAGGCAGTGGCCTGAGCTATGCACGAAATGGCGATCGTACAAAGCGTGCTCGATATCGCCTTCTCGGAGGCGGAGAAGCACTCCTCGCGGAAGGTCAGCAAGATCAAGCTGAGGATCGGCGAACTGAGCGGGGTCGTCAGCGATTCGATCGAGTTTGCATTTGAGGTTCTCCGGCAGGGAACACTTGCCGAAGAGGCGGCGCTCGAAATCGAGCCGGTCCCGCTCAGAGTTGTCTGCCGCACTTGCGGGCCAGCGGAAACGCTGGCGGGCGATCTTGCCCTGATCTGCAAAAACTGCGGTAGCGGGCTCGAGATCGTATCGGGCCGCGAGATGAAGGTCGAGTATATCGACCTCGACTGACGGAGGAAATGATGCACCAGATCTCACTTGAAACGGACATTATGGGCGCGAACGAAGAGGCCGCCGCCCACAACCGGGAGATGTTCGATAGCGCAGGCGTCGCGGTGGTGAACTTCATGTCGGCGCCGGGCGCGGGAAAGACCTCGCTATTGGAGAAGACTATCGAAGCCCTGAAAGGCGAAATGCGGATCGGAGTTATCGAAGGCGACCTTATGACGACCATCGATGCCGACCGGATAGCCGCGCTGGGCGTCCCTGCACACCAGATAACGACCGGATCGGTCTGCCACCTGGACGCGAAGATGATCCATAACTCATTGCATAATTTGGACGTAAGGGAACTCGACCTTCTGATCATCGAGAACGTAGGGAACCTCGTATGCCCCGCCGAATTCAACCTCGGTGAGGACCTTCGGGTGATGGTCTACAGCACGGTCGAGGGAGCCGAGAAGCCGAAGAAGTACCCGGTGATGTTCCATATGACCGACGCGGTCGTGCTGAACAAGATCGATCTTCTCCCCTATTCCGGCGTTTCGTTCGAGGAACTCCGCGACAACGTCCGCGACGTGAATCCCGACGCGCCTCTCTTCCCGGTCTCGTGCCGAACGGGAGAAGGCATCGACGAATGGATCGTGTGGTTCAGGGCCAGGATCGGAGAGATCCGGCGGAAGGCATCTGCGGCGGCCGCCTGAGGAGGCGTATGACTGCGAAGGCAAAGGTAAGACAGAAGAAGGACGGCCGCGATACGCGTCGCTTGAAAGCCTCGATCCGGGGCGCGGTTCAGGGGGTCGGCTTCCGTCCGTTCGTTTACAGGCTCGCGAAAGAGATAGGGCTGACGGGCTGGGTCGTTAATTCTCCGCAGGGAGTTTCGCTCGAACTCGAAGGGCAGCTTGCGGCGCTCCACGAATTCGCTTCGCGGTTGAGAAAGGAGCTTCCCCCGAACGCTTCGATCCATTCGATGGACTCGGCGTATCTCGATCCGGTGGGACACGAGGTCTTCGAGATCAGGATCAGCGATTCGGAGGGCCCGCGGTCGGCGGTGGTGCTTCCGGACATCGCGATCTGCGACGACTGCCGGCGCGAGATCCTTGACCCGGAAGACCGCCGTTTCGGGTATCCGTTCACGAACTGCACGAACTGCGGTCCCAGATACTCGATAATCCTGGGACTTCCGTACGACCGGCCCAATACTTCAATGCGGCGCTTCGATATGTGCGAGGACTGCATCGCCGAGTACACGGACCCGTTGAACCGCAGGTTCCACGCCCAGCCGAACGCTTGTCCGGTCTGCGGCCCCTCGATCGCATTCACAGATGCGACCGGAAGATCAATAGCCAAAGAAGAGGAGGCTCTGAAAGCAGCCGCGAAAGATCTGCTCGAAGGCAGGGTCGTCGCGGTCAAGGGCCTCGGCGGGTTCCACCTGATGGCTGACGCCCGGAACGATGAGGCGGTCCGGGAGCTCAGGCACCGGAAGCACAGGGAGGAGAAGCCTCTGGCCGTGATGGTAGCTGACCTGAAGCGCGCGAAACGGCTGTGCGAGGTATTCGAGCTTGAAGAAACCGCGCTGACGTCGCCGGAGGCTCCGATCGTGATCCTCAGGCAAAGGCCCGACGGCGAAGAGATCGCTGAACTTGTCGCGCCGGGGAATCCGAACCTCGGCGTGATGCTCGCTTACACGCCGCTTCATACTCTGCTTCTGAACGAATGCGGGATACCTTTGGTGGCGACGAGCGGAAACGTTTCAGATGAGCCGATCTGCACCGACGAGAACGAAGCGTTCGCAAGACTGAAAGGAATCGCCGACAGCTTTCTGGTCCACGACCGGCCGATAGTTCGTCCCATCGATGATTCCGTCGTTCGCGTGATCGCGGGGCAAGTCACTGTGGTCAGGCGGGCAAGGGGATACGCGCCTCTGCCGGTCCTCGCCGGCGCTGACTTTCCCAATGCAGTCGCAGTAGGCGCGCATATGAAATCCGCGGTCGCCGCGTCCGGTCCCGGAACCGGTGCTGTCGTCGGCCAGCATATCGGTGACCTCGATACTGAAGCGGCAAGACGATCGTTCGAGCGATCGGTTCGCGACATTACTGATCTCTACGGGATCGATCCGGAACAGGTCGCCTGCGACGCGCATCCGGATTACTTCTCGACATCGTTCGCCGAATCGCTCGGGGTGCCCGTCCGGGAGGTACAGCATCATCACGCGCACATTCTTTCCTGCGTCGCCGAGAACGAGATCGAAGGGCCGGTCTTTGGGATCGCCTGGGACGGAACGGGCTACGGTACCGACGGGACGGTCTGGGGCGGCGAGTTCCTTCTGGTGGACGGCGACGAGTTCGAACGGGCGGCGCATCTGCGGCAGTTCAGGCTTCCGGGAGGTGAAAGGGCGGTCAAGGAACCCAGGCGAAGCGCGCTGGGAGTTCTTCATGAAC
>JAGFIQ010000058.1 GCA_024103495.1 Aridibacter famidurans | reverse complement strand
CTGTACGGCGACGAAGTTGTCGCGATCGCGCATCCGAGCCACCCCAAAGCGAAAGCGAAGTACATAAGCGCGGCGGACCTCGCCGGAGAGAACCTGATCCTCGGCGAGGAAGGCGGGAACACCCGCCGTATGATCGATGATTTCTTCAGCGCCGCGAACCTCAAGCCGAACATAGTGATGGAGCTCTCGCGTCAGGAAGCGATCAACAAGATGGTCGAGAACAACATGGGCGTCGGGATCGCTTCCGACAAGAGCACGAAGGCCGCCGTGAAAGAAGGAAAGATCGTGTCGTGGTGGATCGAGGGCGCGGAGATTCGGTGGAACCTGGGCCTCGCGCGGCTGCGAGGCGGCTACTTCTCACCTATCGCGAAGGCGTTCACCGACATTTGCCGCGAGAACTTTGCCGAGCGCGAGCGCGAGTTCGCGGTCGGAAGCAAGCGGCAGGGAAAATAGCGGCGAAAGCCTTCTGACACTCGTCTCTCGATGACTACCCTCACCCTTACGAATGCCGGGCTGGTTCTGCCGTCTACAAGCGGCGGCCGAGCCTCTGTTCGGATCGAGGACTCGGTAATAACTGCTATTGGCGGAATTGTTGGGAATGACGGTGAGGTTGTCGATCTCGAAGGATCGCTTCTTTTGCCCGGTTTCATCGACATTCACTGCCACGGAGCGGCCGGAGCGGACGTCAACGAGGACGGCCTTGACGGCCTTATCGAAGCAGGACGACATCTTGCCCGCAACGGCGTCACTTCCTGGGTCCCCACCCTCGTTCCGGACTCAAAGGAAAACTATCTGAAAGCGGTGGAAGCGATCGAGGAGCTGATGCGGGAAGATCCGGCGGAACTCGGTGCCGCGCGTGTTCTTGGTGTTCATTACGAAGGCGTGTTCGCGAACGAGAACCGCTGCGGCGCCCTTAGAACCGAGTACTTTTTAAAGTACTCGGAAGAGGCGCTCGCAGACCTTCCGCTTCCTTCCAAAGGCGTTAAGTTGATGACGCTTGCTCCGGAGGTCGAGGGAGGGATCGACCTGATAAAGGAACTCGTGTCTGCCGGCTGGGTGGTTTCAGCGGGGCACACCTCGGCAACTGCCGAAGTGCTGGACGAAGCATTTGCAGCCGGCCTGCGCCATCTCACTCACTTCTTCAATGCTATGGACGGCATACATCACCGAACGCTTGGCGCGGCAGGATGGGGTCTCGCGAAAGAAGGGGTGTCGTTCGACATCATCGCCGACGGTCATCACGTGCATCCTTCGCTTCTGGCTGCCGTCACCAGAGCGCGTGGAATCGATAACGTGGTTCTGATCAGCGATTCGATCTCGGCGGCGGGGCTTGGGGAAGGGGAGTTCGCGGTGTGGGGAAAGAAGATCACCGTTTCGGAGGGGATCGCGACTGACGCCCTTGGGACGATCTCCGGAAGCGTGATCTCGATGAGGGACGCCTTTAACCTTATGTTCCGGAAAGGATTCTCGTTCGACGAAGCCTCCGCGATGGCCTCGCTCAATCCGGCAGGCCTTCTCGGCATCGACCGGGAGACCAGCTCGCTGGAAGTGAACAAGACCGCGGACCTCGCGGCCTGGCGGGAAGGGGAAGTTGTCCTGACCGTCATCGGCGGAAAGGTCGTCCACAACGCCCTTTGAATCAGTTCGCCGGGAGAACCTTTTCCTTAGGCGTCACCCTTCTCGTCACAAGATAAACGCCGGCGAAGATCAAAGACATCGCGACAAGGATCCTTGGATTCCAGGGCTCGCCGAGGATCGTTATCGCCAGCGTCGTTCCGATCAAAGGCTGGAGATAGACATAGACCGCGACGACCGATGGCTCGACACGCGCCAGCGCCCACGTATTCCAGTAGTACGCCAGGATCGTCGGGAAGATGATCACGCCGAGAAGCGCCAGCCACGCGCCGTATGAAACCGCTCCGAGTTCGACCGATGAAAGCGAAACGAACCCGATCGGGACGTTAACGATGCTTCCGAACACGAACAGCCAGGCGATCGATTTCAGCGCCCCGTAATGCGTGACCAGCTTTTTCGATATCGCGACGTAGATCGCATACGAGAGGCTGTTCAGGATGATCATTATGTCGCCCTGGGTCGTCGCGGAAGAAAAGCTCGCGTTCCTAGGATCGATCAGGTAGACGACGCCTCCCGCGGCGAGCAGGATCCCGAAGACTTTCCTGATGTTCAGAACGTCGTTGCCGACCATCGCGCTGATCGCGATCGCGAAGACGGGTATCAGCACCGCCAGAAGGGAAGTGTTGGTCGCGGTCGTGAGCGAAAGGCCGTGGAAGAAAAGAAGCTGGTTGAGGATGATCCCGAAAACAGAGAACAGGGCGAAGTAGAGGTAATGCGAGGGTTTGTCGAGGCTCATCGTGCCCCGCAGCCTTCGCAGAAGGTAGAACGCGAGCGCGCCCCCGCCGACCCGGAAGCCGACGATGGCAATGCTCGGGAACGCCTCGAGCGCGAACTTGCCCAGCACCGCCGCCGATCCGAAGAACATCTGGACCGCGATCAGCGCCACGTGCGGAGCGAGTGATCTGCCTTCGTATTCCAATTCTCTTATGCGGCAAAAAAACCGAAGGGACACGGAACCTCCATGATTGCCGTGTCCCTTAACTGATTGATAAAAAGTGTGTTACGCGAGCATAAGCGCGGGGTTCTCGAGCATCTGCCGGAACGTCTGCAGGAACTTCGCTCCGGTCGCGCCGTCGACGACCCTGTGGTCGCAGCTCATCGTCACGTGCATAATGCTCTTCACTACGATCTCGCCGTCCCTTACGACCGGGACCGGCTCGGCCCTTCCGACGGCAAGGATCGCCGCCTCGGGCGGGTTGATGATCGCCGTGAACTCTTTGATCCCGAACATTCCGAGGTTCGAGATCGAGAACGTCGCGCCGGTGTATTCCTCGGGCTGAAGCTTCTTGTCGCGCGCCCTTTCCGCGAGTTCGCTGATCTCGGACGAGATCTGCACAAAGCCTTTCTTGTTAGCTCCCCGCACGATCGGGGTGATCAGGCCCTCGTCGATCGCGACCGCGACGCCTATGTCCGCGTCCTCGTAGAACCTGATTTTGTCGTCCTGGTAAGAGGCGTTCACGAACGGATGCCTCGTAAGCGCCATTGCGGCGGCCTTGACGATGATGTCGTTGACGCTGATCTTGTCGGGGGCGATCGCCTCGTTGATCTGCTTCCGGGTCTCGAGCGCGCGGTCCATCTCGATCTCGATCGTCAGATAGAAGGTCGGTACGGGGCCGATGGACTCCGTCAGCCGCTTCGCGATCGTGCGCCGCATCGGCGACGTGTTCTCCTCGCGAAACGCGGATGCGCCCTCGACTTCCGCTGTCTGCCCGAACACGAAAGTGCGTTCGGAAGTGGGTTTAGCCTGCGAAGGAGATTCAAGCGCCTTCTCGATGTCCCGCTTGATGATCCGGCCGCTGGGTCCCGAGCCGGAGATCGTCTTCAGATCGATATTGTTTTCCGAGGCCATCCTCGCCGCTATCGGAGAAACGAGAAGACGCCCGCCCGAACCGCCGTTCGACGTTGCCGGTGCAGTTTTTTCGGGTTCTTCGGCGACGGGTTCCGACGATTTCTCGGGCTCCTTGGTCTCTTCGGCGGACTCGGCCTTGGCCCCGTTAGAGGACGATTCAGCTTCCTTCAGAATGTCGGTATAGTCTTCGCCGGGTTCACCCAGTACCCCTATGATCTGGCCAAGCCTCGCGTTCTCTCCGGCCGGGACGATGATCTTCAGCAGCGTGCCCGCGGTGAGGGAGGTCATTTCCATCGTCGCCTTGTCGGTATCGACCTCGGCGATGGTTTCGTTCGCCTCTATCTTGTCGCCCTCTTCTTTAAGCCAGGAAGAGATCTGTCCCTCTTCCATCGTGGGCGAAAGCTTCGGCATCAGGATCTTTTCAGCCATAACTCGGATCGTTAGTCGGACGGCATCTCGGCCCGCCGGAAACGCTTGCAACCTTGGAAATCAGCGGTTAGAAGGCAAAGAGTAATAATGAACAAATTGGCGGGGATTTTCAAATTCGGCACGTACGACCAATGCCGAGGAGGTCCTACCGGAGAGAGCGCAGAGAAAAAGAAGGACACAGATTAACACAGATTATTAGGGATAACTCGATCGACAGGCATCGGAGTATTCCTCAGTATCTGTGAAGATCCACTTCTTTATCCGTGTTTATCCGTGTCCTTCTTCTCGTGGCGCTCTCAGCGGTTAAATCTCACGTCCATCGTTTTCCTTGCCGAAATCCGTTTTCTCGATTAGCCTTGGGGCGAAAAGCCGCTCCCGCTCCTTTGCAAACGGAGGAAACGATGCCCGATGCCCGCCGACTGCCCGTCCTTTTCCTGGTCGTTCTTCTCGCCTTGCTTTTTGTGAACGATGAACGCATTTCACCTGAAACTCACGCTCAAAGGCAGTACCAGGCTTCGGTGGAGGAGACACTGGGGCTTCAGACCGCCATCTTTACGACGCCCGGCGGCACGGTGCGCGTGAACCTTCCCGATGATGCCGCAAACGGTGACTCGCTTTCCGGGACCGTCTATACGGCGCCTGCCGGACGCACCGATGCCGAAAGGCAGAGAAACCGCGCCGAACTGACCAGGTTCTCGGTCCAGGTCGCGGATGTTCAGAGCCCGGCCGGTGAGAGGGTCGTGAAGTTCGATCTGCCTTCGAATACAGGAGAAACAGGATTCAAGGTGATCCTGCGCGACGCCTCATCGCGATCAGTTGCCGAGCTTGATATGAAATCCGAATCGGCACCGCCGGCAGAAGTTCCGCAGATGTATATGCCGCCTGACCGCGCGCAGGCCGGTCGCTGGATCAACATACCGGGGCCGTTTGACGGGGACCTCGCCAATACCGAACTTGAGATCGGGGGAGTGCAGGCGAATCCACTGGCGGAATCGCCCAGGAAGACCGTGTTCCAGAGCCCGGTAGATGTCGTAGGACCGACGGTCCTTTTGCTTCGCGAGAACGACGACCTCATCGAACAGCCTATCCGGAACATCAATGTCGTGCTCGCGGCCGGGAAGCTGAACCTAAATCGCGGCGAGACTACCACTGTCAGCGTGCGAGTCGAGGGCCTCACGGATCTTCGGAACGACATCGTCATCGATGTTGCCTGCACGGGATCGGCGGACATGCAGGGCGGGAACAACCAGAAGATACAGATCTCCCCGAACCAGGTCGGTCCCGGCGGTACTTACACAAGGAATCAAACTCTCGTTGGGAGGAACATCGGCGGATTCGGTGTCGTGGCAAACGTACGGACCGGCGGCCAGCAGTTGTCGGTCACGGACCAGCCGGTCCACGTCGAATCGGATCCCGTAAACATAGGCAGCGAGGACGACAAGGTCTGGTACGTGAAGGTCAAGACGCTCGACGGACAGATGCGAAAGATCTACATACGCCAGGACTTCAAGCCGGCGCTCGAGATCTGCAACTGGATCAAGATCGACGACAGCGAGGTGGACGACGACGGATGGGAATACGTCGACAATTACACGAAGGTCGAGGACCCGACGGCGCCGTGCGAGTTGAAGGACAAGACGGTAAGGGTCGAAGGCGACCCGATAGGTCCGGTCAACGGCGGCTGGCAGGTGAGGGCTACGGGACCGGACGGGAAGACGATGTACGTTTATCTGCACGGCGCTACGAAACCGAACGTGAAAAGAGGCGAGTGGATCCGGATCCGGAACTGCCGGAAACTGAGCAGCAATTCTTACGCGGTGGACGGCTGGGACATTACCGACGATCCGAACAAGCCTCCGCCTGCGCCTGCGGAGCCCGTCGCCACACCGGCACCGACGCCGACTCCCGATCCGCCGCCTGTAACCGCGGTGAAGCCTTGCGAGGATGGCGACAGGCGACGGCGGGGTGCTGTCCGGCGCGTCTTCGAGGTGATCACAGAAGATAGCGAGATCACATTCAATGTCTATCCCGACCGCGACAGCGGCGCCGCTGCCGATAATATGGCGGCGTGGCTGAACGGCACGCAGCCGGTCCGCGACTTCATCGGCGACAATCTTCCGGACGGTTCGGGCGCCGGCGGCCTCGCGGCAGGAGCTGTTCTGGCCTATGTCGACAGGGGCGCGGAGATCATCACGGCGCTCGCGAAATCGAAGCTGAGAAACCTTGCTGTCGGAAGCGTGACGGCGGAACTGCTGGTTTCGACCCGGAAGATCACCGCGACCTGTACGACATACGAGGTCTGCATCAACGGCGAATGGGTTGAACGGAAGGAATTCTCGGAAAGGTCCGAGGAATCGACCTACCGCACATCCAAGACAGTCACGCGAGGCGGCGTCGGATGGGAACAGGTTTCCGAAACATCCAGGCCTCAGTTCTTCGATCCCGACAAGGCCGAAACCTGGGGCAAGGAGTTCCTGAAGAAGGAGATCGCAAAGCTGAAACGGAACGGGGACAACTACGAGGTGTTCAAGAGGAATTGTCGGTGAGTCTGTCGGGTCTATCGGGTCTGTTGAGTCTATCGAGTCTGTCGAGTCTATCGAGTCTGAAAAAGCGACCGCGCAGCGGTCATATGCATTTAGCCGTGGGTAAGCCCGAAGGGCGCAACCCACGGTAAGGGTCGACAAACCGATTTTAAGCCGCTTTAGCGGCGCCTTGATTCAATCTATTCAGTCTGCTGTGGCGACCGCGTAGCGGTCATATGCATTTAGCCGTGGGTAAGCCCGAGGGGCGCAACCCACGGTAAGGGTCGATAAACCGATTTTAAGCCGCTTTAGCGGCGGCCTGCCCCTGATTCGGGATCGTTTCGGGGACGCGGACGCGGTTGCCCCGAAGGGGCTGCGGATGGTAGCCCGGGGCAAGCCGAAGGCGCAGCCCCGGGTAAGGGACAACAAAGAACCCCCAGCCGCTTTAGCGGCGACACCGTTTAATGATCAAAGGCTATCGATCATCGATTGGTGGGCGAGGTGCTTAAACTCTGCCGCCTCACTTCTCAAGGTAGCCCTCCCTGACGGTCGGGCTTCGGACACGGCTCACCGTTTCTTGTGCACAATGACCTGAACGTCTGTGCCGATTCCCTCGGCGGACTTGAGTGACACATCCTCCCTTCCCTTTAAGTACTTGTCAAAGAATGTGCCGACGAACAGCCGAGTGGTCTCAAGGATCGCCACCATCGGTTCTCTCTTTCTGTCGTCAACATCCATAAGCACGCGAAACTCGCTGAAGCTATTGTGGTCTGCTCCGGGGATCAAGACCCGGTAGCAGTCGCCGGCGACCTTCTCGCATAGGTCCCGCCGCCGGTCGAACTGGATCTGGTTCCCGGGCTGCGTCAGGTCTTTCTTGTCCTCGATCATCATGAAGGGCTGCTTGATTCCCTCCCGTAGGACCTGACCCGAAGGCGTTCCGTCAAAGTTGATAACCGCCGTGATCCGCTTGTCCAGGTTCGCCGCTTCCATTGCAGCTGCGCCGCCAACAGAGTGCCCGAACGCTCCAACGGACGACAGTTCAAGTCTCCCGTCGAATTCAGGTTGGTTGAGTTCGCCGAGTTTATTCAAAACGAATATCAGGTCTTCGCCAAGGATCCGGAGCCGCTCGCCACGCTTCTCTCGGTATTCATCATCGGTTATGTCCTCCGGTATCCGCAATTCTTTCAACTCGTCATGAAACCTGTGGTTTTCCGGGACCACCCGTCCTTCTTCGTTGATGATGTACCAGCTTTCGAACTTGTGGTTGACGCCGACGACCACGTAACCGAGATCGGCAAGCGCCTCGGCAAGTCCCGTGTGAAACGCCGTATGCCCGCCAAGGCTCGGGGAAAACAACAGGACCGGATACTTATCCCTTTTTTTTGAGACCTTCAATCCCGCTCTTGACTTCGATCTAAGCGTGCGAAGTTTCTCTATCGTCTCTTCAGGCACTCCGTTTAGCTTTGGCAACGCCTTGTCGAGGTCGGAAATGAGGGGCGCGTACTCGCATTGTTTTCCCTCGCAGGCCTCCGCCGGGTACCATACTGTCACGCTTACTTCTCTATACTCGTCTTTGCCGTAGAAGGTGTCCGTCCGAGACTTGTCGGTCCACGCGAATGATCTGACCCCATTCCCTTGTGCATACGACGGTATAACGACTCCTGACAACAACAGCAAGAGCAGGACAAAGGCGCACTTCGAGGTTCTGGTGTAATTCATAGGATCAGCTGTGGCGAGATAGCAGTACGCCGAGATCGGCTAAACCATGGCCCACATCGAATCAGTTTCTAATTGATACCTGATCGTTGATAATTGAGCAATGAAAATGGCCATCGATCGACGACCAATGACCATTATTCATTGAAACTGGCTTCGGGGAAAGGATTCGAACCTTTATTACCTGGTCCAGAGCCAGGCGTCCTACCATTAGACGACCCCGAATCAACAGTTCAATAGATTAAAAGGGATTCCGGGAATCTTCAAGTCGGACTCATCAGTTCCAGGTTCCAAGTTCCAGGTTCTGAACAGTTTCAAGTTCCTGGTTCCAAGTTCCAAGCGGGAATCCGTAGTCCCCCTGGTAATTGAAACCCGAAACTTGAAATCTGAAACCTGGAACCTGGAACCTGGAACCAGGAACTAGCCTTTCACGCAGACCACCTGCTTCAGCTCCGCAACGACCTCGACAAGGTCTTCCTGATTTCTCATAACCTCATCGATGTCCTTGTAGGCTCCGGGGATCTCGTCAATGACTCCCTTGTCCTTTCGGCATTCCACGCCCTCGGTCTGCCGCTCAAGGTCCTGTCTTGTGAACCTCTTCTTCGCGGCGGTCCGGGACATCTTCCTTCCCGCTCCGTGCGAGCAGGAGTGGAAGCTCTCGGGATTGCCGAGCCCCTTGATGATGTACGACTTCGCCCCCATCGATCCGGGAATGATCCCGTACAGTCCTTCGGCGGCGTTGATCGCGCCCTTTCGGGTCACGTAAACTTCCTCGCCGAAGTGCTGTTCGTGGGCGACGTAGTTGTGGTGGCAGTTCACCGTCAGCTCGGCCTCGAACGGTTCCCCGTCGTTGACCATACGGCTGAACTGGTAAACGAGCCGCTTCATCATCACCTCGCGGTTCTTCAAAGCGTACCGCTGGGCCCATTCGACGTCGTGCCAGTAGTTCCGGAATTCATCCGTTCCCTGCACGAAGTACGCGAGGTTCGGGTCCGGGAGCTCCGACAGGCGATGCAGGTGCTTCGCCGTGTCGATGTGGCGCCGCGCCACCTCGTTCCCTATGTTTCGGGAGCCGGAGTGGAGCATAAGCCATACACGGTCCTCTGTGTCGATACACACTTCGACGAAGTGGTTACCGCCTCCGAGCGTCCCGAGCTGCTTCATCGCCTTCTGGCGGCGGTCCTGGACTCCGCTGTGGAGCTGGTCGAATTCGGACCAGCCTTCCCATTCGTGCGACTCTTCGACCGGGTCCTTGTGGTCGTTGAAGCCGACAGGGATCGTGCGCTCGATCTGGTGTCTTAGCTCGGGCAGCCTCCGATCGAGAACTCCGCTCCTGAAGGGCGTCTTGACCGCCATCATCCCGCAGCCGATGTCGACCCCGACCGTGGCGGGGATCACTGCGTCCTTCGTCGCGACGACGGATCCGACCATCGATCCGATCCCGAGATGCGCGTCGGGCATGAGCGCGACGTGCTTGTACAGGCACGGAAGCCTGGAAACGTTGCGCAGCATCGCCTGCTCTTCCGGGGAAAGCCCGTGGCTGACCCAGGAAAGAACCTCCGCTTCTGCGCCGGAAATATTCAGTTTCTGGTAGGGCATGGGGACAGTCTATCAAGTCTGTCGAGTCTATCGAGTCTCTCGGGTCACCTTCTGAATTCTTTGCCCCGGAGGGGCTACGGATGGTAGCCCGGGGCAAGCCGAAGGCGCAGCCCCGGGTGAGGGTTCGTCGAATAAACGCACGCCGGAGGCGTGCCGCATTGAATGCCTGCTCGGATCATCTCGTGAA